>NZ_JARAWX010000016.1:0-134447 GCF_033793585.1 Streptomyces sp. MI02-7b
CCGCGGCGGCGGCGGGCGCGGGTGCCACGGGCGGGGCGGGCGCGGAGACGCCGGCCGCGGACACGGCCCCGGCCCCCGCCCTGACGGCCGAGGACAAGACCACGGACACCATCCCGCTGCGCACGGTGACCCGGTGACGGAGCGGCCGGCGCCCGGCGCCAAGGCCGCCATCGTCTGCTCCGTCCTCGACCAGGGTGTCGCCGCGCTCACGAACATCCTCGTGCTCGTGGTCGCCGCCCGGCTGTCCAGCGCGGCCGGATTCTCGGTCTTCTCGATGGTCTACGCCGTCTTCTCCGTGCTGCTCGGCGTCAACGTCTCCTACGTCGGCCAGGCGCTGGTGCTGGAACGCGGCGAGGACTCCGCGGTGCGCGCCGCGTGCCGCTCGGCGGCCGGATTCGTCGCCGTCGCGTCGGCGGTCGTCGGCGTCACGATGGCGGCGGTCCTCGTCCTGGTACCGGGTACGACCGCACGGGCACTGGCGGTCCTCGGGCTGGTACTGCCCCTGGTCCTCACGCAGGACGGGCTGCGCTACTGCTTCTCCACCCTCCGCCTGCCGCATCTCGCCCTGGTCGGGGACGTGCTGCGGCTCGCCGTCGCGCTGCCCGCGCTCGCCCTGCAGCCGCACGGCGCCGGGCCCGCGCGCCTGGTGGCCGTGTGGGGGCTGTCGGCGGTGCCCGCCCTGCTCGCCGGCATCGCGCTGCTCGCGCCCCGGCTGCGCGGCGCGCCCTCGGACGTGCGGCGCTTCCTGCGCAAGGGGCACCTGGGGCGCCGCTTCGTGGTCGAGTACGGGGTCGGCAACGCCTCCAGCCAGCTCGCGGTCGTCGGACTCGGCCTGTTCGCCAGCCCGTTGGCGGTCGGCGCACTGCGCGGCACGACCACCCTCTTCGGGCCGATGAACGTGCTCTTCAACTCCGCCACCGCCTTCGGGCCGCCGCTGCTGGGCCGGGTACCCGGCATGCGCGGCCAGGTCCGGGCCACGGCCGTGCTCGCCGGGATCCTGGCCGCCGTCGCCGCCGTGTGGACGGCGGTACTGACGGCCCTGCCCGACCGGTTCGGCCGCCAGCTCCTCGGCGCCACCTGGCCGGCCGCGGAGGGCCTGCTCCCCGCCACCGGCACGCAGTACGCCGCCATCGCGGCGGGCACCAGCGCCCTGCTCACCCTGCGCGTCCTCCAGCCCCGCGCGACCCTGCCCATCCAGGTCGTCTTCTCCCTCGCCTCCATCGCCTTCATGGTCTGCGGCTACGCGCTGGCCGCCGTCCCCGGCGCGGCCTGGGGCCTCGCCCTCGGCTCCGCCCTCAAGGCCGCCGTCCTGTGGACCCGCGTCACCCTCGTCCGTCGCGCGCCCGCCACCGCGGGCCAGGACCCCCACCCCGAACCCACCCCAGCGGGCGCCTGACGCGCCGCGCGCCAACCGCGCCGGCCACGGAACGCGCCCGCCCCCGCGAAGGATGAGCATCGGCCCCATGACCTCCGACCGTGCCCTCGTACCCGACGACTTCGCCGTACCGGCGGAGCTGATCACCCCGCGGTTCCGTCTGGAACCCCTGGGACCCCGGCACAACGCCGCCGACCACGCCGCGTGGACCTCCAGCATCGAGCACATCCGTGCCACCCCGGGCTTCCAGGACCGGGGATGGCCTCCCGCGGAGGGGATGACCCTGGAGGCCAACCTCGTCGACCTGCGGCGTCACGCGGACGACTTCGCCCAGCGCCGTGGATTCACCTACACCGTCATCGAGACCGCCGGCGGGGAGGTGATCGGGTGCGTCTACATCTATCCCTCCCGCAGCGACGACCACGACACCGACGTCCGCTCCTGGGTCCGTGCCGACAGGGCCGAGCTGGACGCGCCCGTGCACGAGGCCGTCACGACCTGGCTGTCCGCGCACTGGCCCCTCGGGACCATCGACCACCACCCCCGCGGTTGACCTTCCCGGTCGGAGGCCAGGCCCCTGCTCAGCAGGTGATCGGCGGCGCTGTGGTCGATGCCCCGGTCGGCGCCAACCCGCACGGCTGCGAACGCGACGGCTCCCTCGAACTCCCCGCCTCCGCAGGGGCAACCGGACGCGGCCGGGTCCGCGTCCGCCCAGTGCTCCTCGATGTCCGCGATGACGGCACGGCCACCGCAACCGGGGCCGTCGCGTTCGGCTCCGCCCTCGACGCCGTCGCCGAGCACGCGGACCACGCGCCCGCCGCACACGCAGAAGGCGATCACCTGCGATCAGCGTGACCGCCCGTCCAGGACGCCGCAGCCCGGCCTCCTGGCCTCCTGGACGGGCCGGTGGCCCCGCACCCACGGCTCACGGCGCCTGGGGCGCCCCCGGTGCCGGGGCGAGACGGGGGAAGAGGGGGACGGGCACCGGGAGGGTGCCGTCGGGGGCGGGAGCGCACTGGGCGGAGATGCGGGACGCGGCGTGCGGGAGGAAGGGGGCGAGTTCGTCGCCGAGGGTGCGGCAGGCGTGGAGGAGGGCGGACAGGACCGCGTCGAGGCGCCGGCCCGCGGAGGCGTTGCGATGCCGGCGTTCGGCGCGGGCCAGTTCCCAGGGGCGGGTCTCGTCGATGCAGCGGTTGGCCTCGTCGACGATCCGCCACACAGCCGCGGCGGCGCCCCGGAAGTCGACCTCGTGCAGGGCCCGCGCGACGTCCGCCGCGGCGCCGTCGCAGGCCGCCCGCAGGTGCTCCGTACCGGGCTCCGGGACCCCGCCCCCGCCCGCGCCCGCGCCCGCGGGCACCGTGCCGCCGCGGAAGCGATGGACCATGGTGACCACCCGGTTGACGAGGTTGCCGAAGCCGCCCGCGAGGTCCGCGTCGGCGCGGGTCACGAGCCGTTCGCGGGTGAAGTCCGCGTCCCCGGTCCTGGGTACCTCGCGCAGCAGCCACCAGCGCACGGCGTCGGTGCCGTAGGCGGCGGTCAGTTCGACCGGGTCGACGGTCGTGCCCGCGGACTTGCTGATCTTCCGGCCGTCGACGGTGAGGTAGTCGTGGACCAGGATGTCCGTGGGCAGCGGCAGTCCGGCCGACAGCAGCATGGCCGGCCAGTAGACGGCGTGGAAGCGCAGCACGCCCTTGCCCACCAGGTGCACGCGGCGCCCTTCGCCGGCCCACCACCGTTCGTACTCCGGCGCCCCCGCGCCGTCCTCGCCGCCGTAGCCCAGGCTGGTGACGTAGTTGCCCAGCGCGTCCCACCACACGTAGACGACCTGGCCGGGGTCGCCGGGCACGGGGATGCCCCAGCCGCGGGCCCGGTGCTGCGAGCGGGAGACGGAGAAGTCGCGGAGCCCCCGGCCGAGGAGGGCGAGCACCTCGTTGCGGCGGGCGGCGGGCTCGATCCGCAGCCGGCCGTCCTCGATCAGCTCGCGCAGCACACCGGTCCAACGGGACAGCCGGAAGAACCAGTTCTCCTCCGCGACGGCCTGCGGCTCGGTGCCGTGCTCGGCGCAGCGCCCGTCGACGAGTTCGCCGGGCGTCCAGAACTGCTCGCAGCCCACGCAGTACAGGCCCTCGTAGTGCGTGCGGTACAGGTCGCCGGCCGCCGCGCAGCGGTGCCACAGCCGCTCCACGCCCGCGCGGTGCCGGGGGTCGCGGCTGGTGCGGATGAAGTCGTCGAGCGACAGCGCGAGCGGCCCGTCGAGCGCGGCGAAGGCGGCGGCGTTGCGGTCGACGAACTGCTGCACGGGGACGCCCTCGGCCTCCGCGGCGAGCACGTTCTTCAGGGAGTTGTCGTCCGTGCCGCTCAGGAAGCGCACCGGCTCCCCCGCACGGCGGTGGTGCCGGGCCAGCACGTCGGCCTGCACCAGTTCCAGCGCGAAGCCGAGGTGGGGGCGGGCGTTGACGTACGGAATGGTGGTCGTGACGTAGAACGGGGCCGGTGCGGGACCCGGGGAATGCGTGGTCATCGGAACCTCCTGCGAAAGGGGGCGGGGCTCCGACGCGCACAACAGCCGAGGCCCCGGTCCAGGGCCTCGGAAAACGCGACGCGTCCGACTCAGCAGCCCCGGCAGCGGGGCATCATGCGGCGGGACGAGGCAGTCGCGATCATGCCCCGATGGTAACGGAGCACCGGCCGGAGGTCGCCGCCTTTTCCGGCGGAACGGCCCTCAGCGCAGCTCGCGGAACCACTTCACCAGGAAGGCGGCCAGGTAGAGCGCGTACACCGCGAACAGCGCGGTGTAGGCGGCCAGGAAGACCCGTGGCGCGCCCAGGGTGAGGAAGAGCAGGCAGAAGACGCCGTAGTCGACGGGGAGCAGAGCGACCGCGCGCAGCCGGGACGGCGCGGGCGCGGCGGCCGCCGCACCGGAGGCGGGCGGCGCCTTGGGCTTCAGCTTGTCCGCCAGCAGGCCCCCGCAGAAGAGCAGGACCGCGGCGAGCTGGAAGCCCAGGGGAACCAGCAGCCAGCCGGCGGAGGGCAGTTCGAAGAAGCGGTAGAAGGAGACGAGCACCGCGGAGTGGACCGCGGTGATCTTGGCCGCGTCCACGACGTGGTCCAGCCACTCCCCCGCCGGGCTGCCCCGGCCCAGCAGGCGGGCCAGTTGACCGTCCGCGGAGTCGAAGGCGAAGCCGACGACCAGGCCCAGCCAGACCGCGACGGCCAGCGGCCAGGACGGCCCGGCCAGGGCGAGCGCGGCCACCGCGCCCAGGCTGAACGCCGCGCTGACCAGAGTGACCTGATTGGGCGTCAGCCCCACTCGGTAGGCTCCCGCGGCGAGCACCCGCCCGGTCGGCCGGTTGACGTACCGCGAGTAGAGCGACACGCCCTTGGCGGACTTCTGTGCGGTGCGCAGCTCGCGCAGCGCCCCGGCCATCGTCAGCGTCACGTATCCCCCCGCGCCATGCGTCATTCGTGCGCTTCACATCATGTCAGGGTCCGGTCGGATCAGGGGCCGGATGTCAGGTCACGCGGGTGAGCAGCAGGGCGATGTCGTCGCTGCGGGGCGCGGAGCTGCGGGCCTGCCCGACCAGGGCGTCGGCGAGCTCGTCCAGCGAGAGGTCGCCGGCGCGGTCGACGTGGTCGGCGAGGGCTGCGGTCGCCTCGTCGAGGTCGACGCCGCGGGCCTCGACCAAGCCGTCGGTGTACAGGACGAGCAGCGTGCCCGGCGGCAGCGGGATCTCGATCGTCGGGTAGCGCGCGTCGCGGTCGACGCCGAGCAGCGGCCCCGGCGGCACCCGCAGCAGCTCGGAGCCGCCGCCGGGACGCCGCAGGAGCACCGGCGGGTGACCCGCGGTGGCCAGGTGGGCGCGGTTCCGGGCCAGGTCGAGGTGGGCGTAGACGCAGCTGGTGAGCAGCCCGGGGTCGAGGTCGACCAGGAGGCGGTTGGAGCGGGCCAGGACTTCGCTGGGGGACGCCCCGGCGGTGGCGCGGACGGCGGTGCGGACCTCTCCCATCAGGGCGGCGGCGTTGACGTTGTGGCCCTGGACGTCGCCGATGGTCAGGGCGGTCATCTGCGCGCCCAGGCTGATGACGTCGTAGAAGTCGCCGCCGATGTCGATGCCCTGAGTGGCCGGTACGTAGCGGGCGGCCACGTCCAGGCCGGGGATCTCGGGCAGGGCCCGGGGCAGCAGGCGCGCCTGCAGGGTGATGGCGAGGTCGTGCTCGGCGTCGTAGAGCCGGGCGCGGTCCAGCGCCTGCGCGATCAGGCCGGCGATGGAGGTCAGGACGCTGCGTTCGCCCGGCGGGAAGGGGTGCGGCCGGTCGTAGGCGAGCACCATCGTGCCGACCGGGCGGCCGGAGGCGATCAGCGGCAGGAACGCCCAGGCGGCCTTGGTGTCGCGGACCTCGACGGCCGGGTAGAAGCGGCGCAGTTCCGCGACGGTGGCGAAGAAGCCGGGGACGCCGGTCCGCATGACCCGGACGGCGGGATGTCCCATGGTCAGCGGGGACATGTCCAGCTCCGCCATGAGCTCCTCGGTGTACCCGCGGTAGCCGATGATCCGCAGCCGGTCCCCCTCCGCGGTCAGCAGGGAGACGCCCTGCACCCCGAAAACGGCCAGCATCTGCTCCATGACCTGGTCGATGACGTCCTGCACGCCCACGGCCTCGGTGAGCGTCGCGGCCAGGTGCAGCAGGTGGTACAGCGCCACGGCACGATCCTTCGCGGCGGCCTCGGGCAGCCGCGCGGCCGGGGTGTCGGCGTCCACGGGAGCGGGCGCCGCGGTGACGCGGGCGCTGATGCCGGAGGGGTCCGGGTACAGCTCGAAGGACAGCCAGTGGTCGGGCGGCCGCAGCGTGGTGAGGGAGGACGGCCGCAGGCTGATCAGCGCGCCGCGGCAGCTGTCCTCGAAGAGCGGGTCGCCGAGCCACGGCAGGGCGTTCCAGGGCCGGGAGCCCAGGAGTACGGGGATCTCCGCCCCGAGCAGGCGGGCGGCGGCCCGGGTGACGAAGGTGAAGCGCCCGTCCAGGTCCAGCGCGAAGGACGCCTCCGGGAGCCGTTCGGCGAGGCCGGCCGCCGCCAGCGCCTCACCGGGCCCGTGGAGGCGCGCCCGCAGCGGGGAGAGCTTCCTGGGCTCGCGCTCCCAGGGCAGCGGGCACCCCTGGTCGGCGGCCTCCCGCAGCAGCACACCGATGCGGTGGCAGGTGGCCCGTACGGTGCTGCGCTCCCGCAGCGACAGCTGCGGGTCGCGGGCGCCGGGCAGGAAGAGCACGAGTCCGCCCCAGGACCTGCCGCCGGAGGTGATCGGGGCGGCGGCCAGCGCGAAATCGTAGGGGAGCACCAGGGCGAGCCGGGGGTAGGTCCGTGCGGTGTCCTCGGGGCCGCCGAGCCAGACCAGGCGGTCGTCGCGGACCGCGTCGGAGACGGGGGTGCGGTAGGCCATGGCTATGCGGGCCCACAGACCGGCGAACGACTGCGGACCGCCGACGAGCGTCGTCAGGCGCAGTGTCTCGTCGGCGGGGTCCAGCACGTAGAGCAACCCCATGGACGCGCCCGTCTCGCGCGTCACCTGGAGCAGTGGGGGGTCGATCAGCTCCGGGCCCGGACCCACGGCACCCATGCCGTCGGCGTCCGTGGCGACTCCGGCGGGGTTCCGCATGCTTTCCCCTTCCGGCTGCGGACCTCACCCCCCGAACAATCGAACCGCCCCCTTACTGACGATATTCCTCTTTTGCCAGGTCGGCGGCACCACACGGGCGCCGGGCTCACACGACCCCGAGCGCACGGGCGAACCGGGTCCCCACGGCCGCCCGCGGGGCGCTCCCGTCGCGCCAAAGACGGCAGGGGTGAACGGAGTTGGCGAGCAGCACCAGGAAGGAGTCGGTCGCCGGGTCGATCACCAGGCTGGTCCCGGTGAATCCGGTGTGCCCGGCCGCGCCGCGCCCGGCGAGGGCCCCCATGAACCATGCCGCGTCGGTCTCGAACCCGGGATAGCCGCGGTGGCCGGGACGGGGGCCGCCGGTGTCGAGCAGGGAGCGGCACAGCAGGGCCAGGTCCCAGGCCGTGGAGAACAGGCCCGCGTGGCCGGCGACGCCGCCCATGGCGTACGCGTTCTCGTCGTGCACGGAGCCGCGGAGCATGCCGCGGTCCAGCCGGCCCCAGGGGCGGCGCTGGTCCTCGGTGGCAGCAATGCGGGGGAGCCAGGAGGCGGGCGGGTTGTAGCGGGTGTCGTGCATGCCGAGGGGGCCGGTGATCTCCTCGCGCACCAGGGCGTCGACGGATTCCCCGGTCTCGCGTTCCAGGGCGTGCTGGAGGGCGATGAGGTTGAGGTCGGAGTAGATGCGCGTGCCACCCGGCGCGGCGACCGGCTCCTCCTCCCACAGCAGGCGGGCCCGGTCCCGCGCGTCGGCGTGGTCGTGGAAGGGGAGTTCGGGGCGGAGCCCGGAGGTGTGGTCGAGCAGTTGGCGCACGGTGATGCGCCGCTTGCCCGCGGCGGCGAACTCCGGCACGTAGGCGGCCACCTCGCGGTCCGGCTCCAGCCGGCGCACGGCGACGACGGCGGTGAACAGCTTGGTCAGCGACGCCAGGTCGAAGACCGTGTCGGGCCGCATCGGCACCCATTGCCCGCGGGGCAGTTCGACACCGCGGTCGGCCCGCTCGTCGTACCCGCGGTACCGCACCGCCCAGCCCACGGCCTCGTGCAGGGCGACGGTGCCGCCCCGCCCGGCGAGGACAACGGCCCCTGCGCACCACGGGTGCGCGGAGGCGGGCGAGGATTCCAGAAAGGGGGTGAGCTCCCCGACGAGCCGGTTCAACTCGTCCGCGCGCAGCTCCGCGTCAGGGCAGGTACCTCTCGACAGCCGCGGGGCCATGCTCCTCCAGCAACTTGCGGGCCTGTTCGAGCCGGGCCGGGGTCGGCTCGCGGCCGGAGGCCATGACCAGGTCCTCCGGATCGATCATGTGTTCGGACCCGGTGTGCAGGCAACTGTCCGCGGTCTTCCAGGCCCACTTGCTCTCGTCGATCGGCTCGGTCATCACTGCCTCCTGACTCGGCACGGCAATGATCGCAGGGATCACCGTGCATCCACAGTACGCCGCCAGGGGCGGCACAGCCCGACGAAACAGGCCGCCGCGGCCAGCACGCTGCCCAGCTGCACCAGGGCCATCGGCACGGCCGAGTCCTCGCCCGCGACGCCCACGAGCGGCGAGGCCACGGCGCCCACGAGGAAGGAGGTCGTGCCGAGCAGCGCGGAGGCGGAACCGGCCGCGTGCCGGGTGCGCATCAGCGCCAGGGCGTTGGTGTTGGGCATGACCAGGCCCATCGCCGACATCAGTACGAACAAGCCCGCCGCCACCGGCAGCAGCCCGGCCCTGCCGAACAGGCCGGAGGTCATCGCCAGCAGCGCAAGCGCGGCCAGCGTGATCACCACCAGCCCCACGGCGACCACCTTGTCCATGCTCACCCGCCCCACCAGCACCTTGCCGTTGACCTGACCCAGCGCGACCAGGCCGACCGAGTTGACGCCGAAGAGCAGGCTGTAGGTCTGCGCGGACGCCCCGTAGATCTCCTGCACCACGAAGGAGGAGGCCGAGACGTAGGCGAACAGGGCGGCGAAGGTGAAGCCGGCGGTGAGCATGTAGCCGGTGAACACCCGGTCGGCCAGCAGCCCGCGCATCGTGTGCAGGGTCTCCCCCAGGCCGCCGCGGTGCCGCCCGGCCGGGTCCAGGGTCTCCGGGAGGCAGCGCCACACCAGCAGGATCAGCAGCGCACCGACCACGGTGAGCACGACGAAGACCCCCCGCCAGTCGGTGATCCGCAGCACCTGGCCGCCGATGAGGGGGGCCACGATCGGGGCCACCCCGGAGATCAGCATCAGCGTGGAGAAGAAGCGGGCCATCGCGACCCCGTCGTACAGGTCACGGACCACGGCCCGCGCGATGACGATGCCAGCGGCGCCGGTCAGCCCCTGGAGCAGCCGGAACGCGATCAGCAGCCCGGCGCTCGGGGCGAACGCGCACACGGCGGTCGCCAGCACGTACAGGACCATGCCGGCCAGCAGCGGCCGACGGCGCCCCCAGCGGTCGCTCATCGGGCCGACGACCATCTGGCCGAGGGCCAGTCCGGCCAGGCACGCGGTCAAGGTCAGCTGCACCGTGACGGCCGGGCTCCGCAGCGCCTCCGTGACCTGCGGCAGCGCCGGCAGATACATGTCCATCGACAGCGCGGGAAGCGCGGTGAGGCCGCCGAGCACGAACGTCACCAGCAGTCCGGTACGGCCTCCTGGGCGCTCTGCGGCGCGTCGTACCGGGGTTGACGCCTCCGGTGTGGATATCTGGTCGGGCGGGATCGGGCCGGCTTCCGGCATCTGCGTCTCCGTGGTCGGTGAATCGTTCTCTATGCTCTCAGCCATCACAAGGTGGGTGAGACCAGGTGGGGGCAGATCCGTGAGTGATTCAGTCGGTGGTTTCGGCGGCGGTTCCGGCGGTGCTACCTCCGCCGGGTCCGGGCGCAGGATCCGGTGGGGCATCATCGCGACCGGCGGCATCGCGTCGGCGTTCGCGAGCGACCTGCGGGAGCTCAAGGACGACGCGGAGCTCGTCGCCGTCGGCTCGCGCAGTACCGGGGCGGCGCGCGCCTTCGCCGACCGCTTCGACGTACCCCGCGCGTACGGCAGCTGGACCGCGCTCGCCGACGACGAGGACGTGGACGTGGTGTACATCGCCACCCCGCACTCGGCGCACCGCGTCGCCGCGGGGCTGTGCCTGCGGGCCGGGCGGGCGGTGCTGTGCGAGAAGCCGCTCACCGTGAACGCGGTGGAGGCGCGCGAGCTGGCCGACCTCGCGCGCGGGCACGGCCGCTTCCTGATGGAGGCGATGTGGATGTACTGCAGCCCGGTGATCCGCCGGCTCACCGCGCTGGTGGCGGACGGGGCGATCGGCGAGGTCCGCGCGGTGCACGCGGACTTCGGCCTGGCCGGGCCCTTCGAGCCCGGCCACCGGCTGCGCGACCCGGCCCAGGCCGGCGGCGCCGTGCTCGACATGGGCGTCTACCCGGTGTCCTTCGCCCACCTGCTGCTCGGCGAACCGGACGAGGTCCAGGCCTGGGGGCACCTCACCCCCGAGGGCGTCGACGACGCCACCGGGATGGTGCTCGGCTACGACAGCGGCGCGATGGCGGTGCTGAGCTGCTCACTGGCGGCCGACACGGCCCGCACGGCGGTGGTGACCGGCACGACCGGACGGATCGAGTTCCCGCGCGGCTTCTTCTACCCCGAGCATTTCGTGCTGCACCGCGAGGGCAGCGAGCCGGAGGTCTTCGGCCCGCCGGCCGCCCCGGCGGGCGGGCGCCTGCACGGGCTGCAGTACGAGGCGATGGAGGTCATGCGCTGCCTGCGGGCGGGCGAGACCCAGTCGCCGCTGGTGCCCGTGGAGGGCAGCCTCGCCGTGATGCGGACCCTCGACACGGTCCGCGACCGCATCGGCGTCCGCTACCCCGGCGAGGCCTGAGCGACGGGGCCGCCGAGCGGCCCCGTCCGGCAGGTCTTCCGCCCGCCGCCCAGCCGCCCCGGCGGGGCGGCGACCGACGTCGCCGGCGACGTCAGGGCGCGGGACGCGCGTCCCCGCGCCTCCGGCCGCGGGAAGGCGGACGCACTCCCCGCACGCCGAGCCGGGCGCCCGTCGCAGCCCGAGGACGCCGAGGCACGGGACACACCCTCACCCCGCCCACACCCACCCGAAGCCCCCGGGGCGCCGGAACGAAACCCCCTCACCGCCGCGCCCGGCGTGCGAGCCACGCGCTGCCGCTGACCGGACGACGCAGCCTCGAAGAGGACATCGCCGGCACCGTGCCCGGACGGGCGAGCCGCCATCGCCGTCGGCGACCGGGAAGGGCGGCCTCCCGCCCGCCGCCCGCCGCTGTCGGAGAGCCGCTACGCGGCCCCGTGCGCCGGGGCGATGTCCTCGATGCGGCGGGCGAGGTCGAAGTCCTTGGCCGTGAGCCGGCCGCCGGCCGCGTGCGTGGTGACGGAGACGTCGACCGCGTTGTAACGCAGCGTCAGATCGCTGTGGTGATTGACCTCGTCCTGGATCTGCGCGATGTGCACCACGAATACCGCCCCCGGCAGATGCGGGAGCCGGTAGGTGCGCTGGAGGGTCGCGCCGTCGTCGGTCAGGGACCAGCCCGGCAGTTCGGCGAGGCGGTCCTCGATCTCCTTGTGCGACAGGGGTTCGGCGTAGGGCGGCATGTCGTCATGGTCGCACCGCCTACGCTGCGGGGCCATGGACGTGAACAAGGCCGTGGACAGGAAGATCGCCGTCGTCACCGGCGCCGGCTCGGGCATCGGGCGCGCGGTGGCGCACGAACTGTCGGCCGCCGGCTGGACGGTGGCGCTGGCGGGACGGCGCCAGGAGGCGCTACGGGAGACCGCGGCGGCGGCGGCCGGTGAGACCGCCGTCATCCCGACGGACGTCACCCGGCCGGAGGCCGTAGAGGCGTTGTTCGGCGCCGTCGCCGCGCGCTGGGGCCGGGTGGACCTGCTCTTCAACAACGCGGGGCGGGGCGCTCCCGCCGTCGGTCCGGACGAGCTGTCGTACGACGACTGGCGGGCGGTCGTGGACGTCAACCTGCACGGCGCCTTCCTCTGCGCGCGGGCCGCGTTCGCCGCGATGCGGGCCCAGGACCCGCAGGGCGGCCGGATCATCAACAACGGGTCCCTTTCCGCACACGTACCGCGTCCGCTGAGCATCGCGTACACCGCCACGAAGCACGCCGTGACCGGACTGACCAGGTCCCTGTCGCTGGACGGCCGCCCGTACCGGATCTCCTGCGGTCAGATCGACATCGGCAACGCCGCGACCGACATGACCGAACGCATGGCGGACGGAATCCTGCAGGCGAACGGCACCCTCGTGCCCGAACCACGCATGGACGTGATCGACGTGGCGCGCACGGTCGTGCACATGGCATCTCTGCCGCCGGAGGCGAACGTGCAGTTCGCGACGGTGATGGCGTCGGCGATGCCGTACATCGGACGCGGCTGAGCCTGGCAGAGAACGACCAATTCGCCTATGGAATCGGTCAAGTGCGAAATACGTCCCATAGGACCGCTTGCGTCGCGTTACGTTGCGGCATGCTCTCCAAGCACCACCGTGACGTATGGTCAGAACCACCGCCCGTGGACGATCCGGAGGCCGGCGCCGGGATCGACGATCCCGAGACCGAGCTCATATCGCTGCCCGGCCCGGTGTTCGTCGACTCCAGCGGGCGACGGGCCCGTGTGGTCCGCAGGGCCGGCTGGGCGATCGGGGCCGCCTGCTCGCTCTACACGGCCGCCCTCGTACTCAGCCTCTCCGGCGCGACGCCGATCGCGCCGAAGACGCTGTTGCCACTGCCGGGAGTACCGAGCACGGCGCCGGACGACGGCGGCTCCTCTGGGACGGGAGAAGTCGACGTACCGGCCGACCAGGCCGCTCCCCCGGCACCGGCAGGGCTGTTCCGGGCGGGGACGGACCCGGCTCCGTCCCCGTCCGGCGGCGCCCGGCCGCGGGCGAGCGCCTCCCCCAGTCCGCGCACCACGCCCACCGGCCGCGCCACCGGCAGCACCGGCGGCACCGGCCCCAAAGCCAGCACCTCGCCCACACCGCGCACCACCAGGACCGCCCCGCCCGCGGCGTCGCCGACGCCCAGCGCCTCGGTGAGCCAGTCGGCCGGCCCGTCGGCCTCGTCGTCGCCGCAGCCCTCCGGCTCCTCCGCGCCCGGCCCCGAGGTACCGCCCGCCGGCGGCTCCGACCAGCAACCGCAGGGTGGCTAGGTGATACCCCTGCGGCCCCGGCTCGTCATTCCCGTCCTCGCCCTCGTCGTGCTCGTCTGCGTGCTGCTGCTCGGCGGCTACGTGCGCGGCGACTTCGAGGCCGACCACCGGGTGCACCCGCCGGTGGCCACGGACAAGGTCCCCGAGGCGGTGCTGGACGGCGGTCCGGTGGTGGACTCCACCGGCGACCGCACGCGCTCCTACCGCACGCCGGACCACACCATCGCCCTCACCTTCGACGACGGACCGGACCCGGTCTGGACGCCGGAGGTGCTCGACGTGCTGCGGCGGCAGAAGGTGCACGCCACCTTCTTCGTCACCGGCAGCAACGCCGCCCGCCACCCGGACCTGATCCGCCGGATGGTGCACGAGGGGCACGAGATCGGCGTGCACACCTTCGCCCACCCGGACCTGGTGTACCAGTCCCCGGGCCGGGTCGACCGCGAGCTGTCGCAGACGCAGCTGGCGCTCGCGGGGGCGGCCGGTATCCACAGCTCGCTGTTCCGCCCGCCGTACTCCTCCACCGCCGACGCCCTGGACGACCTGTCGTGGCCGGTCGTCCAGCAGGTCGGCCGCAAGGGCTACGTCACCGCTTTCATCGACCAGGACGCCGAGGACTGGCGCCGGCCCGGCGTCCAGGCGATCGTCGACGGCTCCCTGCCCAAGAAGCCGGGCAAGGGCGCGATCGTGCTGATGCACGACGCGGGCGGCGACCGCTCGCAGACGGTGGCGGCGCTGGACCGGCTGATCCCGCTGCTCAAGGAGCGCGGCTACCGCTTCGAGACGGTCGGCGAGGCGGTCGGCGCCAGCTCCACCAACCACCCGGTCGGCGGGGCGGAGTTGTGGCAGGGACGGATCTTCGTGGCCGCTGTCGAGCTGTCCGAGGCGGCCGTGCCGGCGCTCGCCGTCCTGCTGGCCGCCGTGGGCGTGCTCGTCCTGGCGCGGTTCGCCGCGATGCTGCTGCTGGCCCGCCGGCACGCCCGGCAGCGCCGCAGGCGCGGCTTCCGCTGGGGGCCGGCCGTCACCGAACCGGTCAGCGTCATCGTCCCGGCGTACAACGAGAAGGAGTGCATCGCCCACACGGTCAACTCGCTCGCGGCCGGGGAGCATCCGATCGAGATCGTGGTCGTCGACGACGGGTCGAGCGACGGCACCGCCGACATCGTGGAGGCCATGGGCCTGCCCGACGTCACGGTGGTGCGGCAGCCCAACGGCGGCAAGCCGGCCGCGCTCAACAACGGCGTCGCGCACGCCCGGCACGACCTGATCGTGATGATGGACGGCGACACGGTCTTCGAGCCGGCCACCGTCCGCGAACTCGTCCAGCCCTTCGCCGACCCCCGGGTCGGCGCGGTCGCCGGCAACGCCAAGGTCGGCAACCGCAACCGGATGATCGGCCGCTGGCAGCACATCGAGTACGTGATGGGCTTCAACCTCGACCGCCGCATGTACGACCTGATGCGCTGCATGCCGACCATCCCCGGCGCCTGCGGGGCCTTCCGGCGCGACGCGCTGCGCGACGTGGGCGGCATGAGCGACGAGACCCTCGCCGAGGACACCGACGTCACCATGGCCCTGCACCGGGCCGGCTGGCACGTCGTCTACGCGGAGCGGGCCCGCGCCTGGACCGAGGCCCCCTCCACGGTGCGGCAGTTGTGGAAGCAGCGCTACCGCTGGAGCTACGGCACCATGCAGGCGATGTGGAAGCACCGCGGGGCGGTGCTGGACCGCGGGCACTCGGGCCGGTTCGGCCGGGTCGGACTGCCGCTGGTGGTGCTCTTCCAGGTGCTCGCCCCGCTGCTGGCGCCGCTGATCGACGTCTTCGCGGTGTACGGGCTGGTGTTCATGGATCCGTTTCGCACCGCGGTCGCGTGGGCCGCGGTGCTGGGTGTGCAGGCCGCGTGCGCCGCGTACGCGTTCCGGCTCGACGGCGAGCGGCTGCGGGACCTGTGGCCGCTGCCGCTCCAGCAGGTGCTGTACCGGCAGTTGATGTACCTGGTGCTGCTGCAGTCGTGCATCACCGCGATCAACGGCGGCCGGCTCGGCTGGCACAAACTGCGGCGCACCGGCGAGGTCGGCACCCCGCCCGTGGCCGCCGGGACCCAGCGGTGACAGTGCGTCCGCCCGCCCACCCCTTCCCGGAGGACCCCATGCACGTCCACGACCCCCGCGGCGTCCGCCCGACGGGACCGGTGCCGGTGCCCGGCCCCGGGGGCGGGCGGCGGCGCGCCCGCGTCGCGGCGGACCACGGCGCCACCGTCACCGTCGACGCGCCGGAGCGGGACGCCGCGGTCGCGCCGCCGACCCGGGCCGACGCGGGCTCCGGCGCCGCGGCGGGTCCGTCCGCGGGAGGCGGCGGGGGCCGGGACCGCTACCTCGACCTGCTCCGGGCGCTGGCCCTGGTCCGGGTGGTGGTCTTCCACACCTTCAACTGGGCGTGGCTGACCTTCGCCTTCCCGTCCATCGGCGTGATGTTCGCGCTCGCCGGCTCGCTGATGGCCCACTCGCTCAAACGGCCGGCGGGATCGGTGCTGCGCAGCAGGGCACGGCGGCTGCTCGTGCCGTACTGGCTCTTCGCGTCGGTCGTCGTGGGCGCGATGCTCGTGCACGGCTGGCACATCCGCTCCTGGCCGCGGATGCTGCTGTGGATCCTGCCGCTGGCGGATCCGCCGCGTATCGCGTGGGCCGAGCAGATGACGGACCCGCTGTGGTACATCCGCACCTACCTGTGGCTGGTCCTGCTCTCCCCGTGGCTGCTGAAGGCCTTCCGTGCCGCGCCGAAGGCGTGCCTGGCCGCGTGCGGGCTGCTGGTCGTCCTGGCCCAGTACGACAGGCTCCCGCTGACCGAGCCAGCGCTCACCCCGGCCGTCGACCTGGCGACCTTCGCGGCCTGCTGGCTGCTCGGCTTCGCACACCGGGACGGCCGGCTGGACGCGCTGCGGGCCCGTACCGTCCTGGGCCTGGCCGCGCTGTGCCTGGCCGCGGGCGGCTGGTTCGCCCTCACACACCCCACCGACGAGGGCTTCGACCTCGGCGAGATCCCGCTCGCGCAGGCGCTGTGGTCGGTCGGCTTCGTCCTGGTGCTGCTCCGCTTCCGCCCGCGCCGGCTGAGCCGCGTCCCGGTGGCGGACGGATTGGTGGGGCTGCTCAACGCCCGTGCGGTGACGGTCTACCTGTGGCACGAGGTCGCGCTGTTCCTCAGCGTCCCGCTGATCGACCGCATGTGGGACGTGCCCTTCTTCGAGGCCCATCTGCCGCTGGACGCCACCTGGTTCCAGTTCGTCATGGCCTGGCCGCTGATCGGCGCGGCCATCGTGCTGACCGGCTGGGCCGAGGACGTCGCCGCCCGGCGCAGACCGCACCCGTGGCCGACCGGCGGCGGAGGGCGCCGCGACCGCGCACGCGCCCGCCGTCGCATGTGAAGGTTCCGTGCGCTGATCGCGCACAGCCTGTGTACGCTAACCGTTCGTATTCGCACCGTCCTTGGGGGGAACCCGCACCATGCGCACCCGTACGACCCTGACCTGCCTGCTCACGGCGATATCCGCGACCGCCGCCACGCTCACCCTCGCGGCCCCGGCCGCCGAGGCCGCCGGCTCCGTCCACCTGGCCAAGATCTACTACGACAGCCCCGGGGCCGACCGCGGCTCCGACGCGAGCCTCAACGCCGAGTGGGTCACGATCACCAACTCCACGTCCCGCGCGGTCAGCCTGAAGGGCTGGACGCTCACCGACGCGTCCAACCACAAGTACACCTTCGGTGCCTACTCGCTCGGCGCCGGCAAGACCGTCAAGGTCCACACCGGCCCGGGCCGCAACACCTCCGGCAACCGCTACCAGAACCGCGGCTGGTACGTCTGGAACAACGACAAGGACACCGCGACCCTGCGCAAGGCGGGCGGCGCGAAGGCCGACACCTGCAGCTACAACAGCACGCGCTCGGACTACAAGAACTGCTGATCTGCTCCCGCGGTGCCGGGATCTGTTCCCACACTGCACATCCACGCCGCCGGACCCCCCGGGTCCGGCGGCGTTTGCGAGGGTGGGGCCGTCCACCCCCCCCTCGCCAGGAGGAGTAGTTCCCGTGACCGCTGCACACGACGCCGAGCGGATCGAGCAGGCCAACGCCTCGGGCCGGCAGCCTGTCGTCTTCGTCCACGGGCTCTGGCTGCTGCCCAGCAGCTGGGACCGCTGGGCCGCGGTGTTCGAGGAGGCCGGGTACGCCCCGGTCACCCCCGGATGGCCCGACGACCCGGAGACCGTGGAGGAGGCCAACGCCCACCCGGAGGTCTTCGCCGGCAAGGGCGTCGCCGAGGTGGTCGACCACTTCGCCGACCTCATCGGCAGGCTGGAGCGCAAGCCGGCCGTCGTGGGCCACTCGTTCGGCGGCCTGATCACCCAGATCCTCGCCGGACGCGGCCTGTCCGCCGCCTCGGTCGCCATCGACCCCGCGCCCTTCCAGGGCGTGCTGCCGCTGCCCGTCTCCTCGTTGCGCTCGGCGGCCCCGGTCCTCGGCAACCCGGCCAACTTCCACCGCGCGGTGCCGCTGACCTACGACCAGTTCCGGTACTCCTTCGCCAACGCGGTGAGCGAGGAGGAGGCCCGGGAGCTGTACGGGACCTTCGCCGTGCCCGCCCCCGGTGAGCCGCTGTTCCAGGCAGCCGTCGCCAACTTCAACCCGTGGAGCGAGACCAAGGTCGACACCGAGAACCCGGACCGCGGGCCGCTGCTGCTGATATCCGGCGAGAAGGACCACACGGTGCCCTGGGCGCTCACCAACGCCGCGTACAAGAAGCAGCACCGCAACGAGCACGCCGTCACGGAGATCACCGAGATCGCCGGCCGAGGTCACGCGCTGACCATCGACAGCGGCTGGCGGGAAGTCGCCGACACCGCGCTGGCGTTCGTCAAGCGCTTCCACTGAGCCGTCCGCCGGGGCGCTCCGGCCGGGGCGGAGGCCATCGCCCTCCGTCCCGGCAGCGGTCACTGACAGGGCGAGGGCCAGGGCTCGAGCGGCAGACGAGCCGAGCCGTACGCCGGGTTCTGTGTCCCGGTCGGCCTCGCGGCCGGCCGGGCGACGGCCATCCATCTAGGACCGGCGTTGCCGCCGGCCTCGTGCGGTCTACCCGCGGACTCGGGCGGGCAGCCCTCGAACGTCCGCGCAGAGCACCTGTTACGGCGCTCCTCTTGACCTTGCTCCAGGTGGGGTTTACCTAGCTGCCCAGGTCACCCTGGGCACTGGTGGTCTCTTACACCACCGTTTCACCCTTACCGGACGCCTTGCGGCCCCCGGCGGTCTGTTTTCTGTGGCACTGTCCCGCGGGTCACCCCGGGTGGGCGTTACCCACCACCTTGCCCTGTGGAGCCCGGACGTTCCTCGGCAGGACCGTGGTCCTGACGCGGCCGTCCACTCGGCTCGTCTGCCGTGCCGCCATGTTACCCGTCGATCATGCGGGGGCGAAAAGCAGCGTGTGCCGCTCCACGTCCGCTTCGGTCAGGCGTACGCGCAGCGGCTCGCCAAGCGCGAGGGGCGTGCCGCCGCCCCTGACCCGGGCGACGACGGCGGGGTCGCACAGATGGACGGTGCCGGCGGTGGGGTCGCTCTCGCGGACGTCGATGACGTAAGCGTCGAAGACCTCGCCCACCCGGTCCCGGAGGAGGGCGGCCTCGACGATCGAGACCGAGGCGCCCTCGATGCGGGAGGCCAGCTGGGAGCCGGTGCGCATCCGCTGCGGCAGCTCGCGGTAGGCGTCGGTGACCCACTCCGCCGGGGTGCGGCCGGCGGAGGCGGCGAGGCAGAACTCCCCGGCGTAGCGGTCGACCAGCCGGCGCAGCGGCGCCGTGCAGTGGGTGTAGGCGTCGGCGACGGCGGCGTGCAGCAGCGGCGAGGCCGGGTGGCCGGGCCAGAACGGGGTGTAGCCGGCGCCCCGGAAGAGGCTGGTGGCCTCGTGCAGGAAGGCGGCGTGCCCGGTGCGGCCCGGGTCCAGCGAGCGGATCAGCTCCGCGTACGAGGTCATGTGCGGCCAGTCGATGTGCAGGGCCTGGGCGATCCTCCTGAGCCGGGCGACCTCGCCGTGCGGGGCGAGCGGGAGGGTGCGCAGGATGCCGGTGCCCGCGGCGATCATCAGGTCGGCGGCGGCCATGCCGGCGAGCAGCGAGATCTGGGCGTTCCAGGACTCGGCGGGCAGCGGTGCGCGGTACTCCAGGGCGTAGCCGTCGCCGCGTTCGACGACCTCCTGCTCGGGCACGTCCAGGGAGATGCCGCCGCGCCGCCGTTCCTGTTCCTGGCGCAGCCGGCCGATGGTGCGCAGCAGGGCCAGCGGTTCCTCGGCGCCGCCGCCGTCGAGGTCGCGCTGCACGCCCGCGTAGTCGAGCCGGGCGCGGCTGCGCACCCGGGCGCGGCGGACGTCGACGCCGGTGACGCCGCCGTCCGCGTCCAGGTCGATGCGCCACAGCACGGCGAGCCGGTCCCGGCCGGGCAGCAGGCTGGCGGCGTCCTCGCTGAGCACGGTGGGGTGCAGCGGGACCCGGACGTCGGGGAAGTAGAGCGTGGTGACCCGGCGTTGGGCCTCGGTGTCGATGGCACCGCCGGGTGCGACGAAGGCGGCCACGTCGGCGATCGCGTAGTGCACGCGGTAGCCGCCGTCGCGGCGGGCCAGGTGCATCGCCTGGTCCAGGTCGCGCGAGCCGGGCGGGTCGATGGTGAACAGCGGCAGGCCGGTGGCGTCCTCGTGGCCGTCGAGGCCCGGCGTCCGGGCCACCTGCTCGGCCTCGGCGAGCACGGCGGGCGGGAAGGCGGCGGGCACGTGGAGTTCGGTGCGCAGGGCGCTGAGCGCGGTCCGCAGCGGCTCGCCGTCGGCGGCCTTCACGCGCAGGGGGCGACGAGGCATGGAGCGAGCGTAATTCCGGCCGCCGTAGGCTGCACGAACACAGGTGAACGTGAAGGAGAACCACCGTGCTCGTCCTGCTGCCGCCGTCCGAGGGCAAGGCCGCTCCCGCCACCGGGAAGGCCGTGGACCTGGGGGCCCTGTCGCTGCCCGGCCTGGCCGCCGCGCGTCGCACGGTGCTGGACGAGCTGGTGGGACTGTGCGCGAGCGAGGACGCCGACGCCGTCGCCAAGGCCGCCGACGTGCTGGGGCTCAGCCCCGGCCTGCGCGGTGAGGTGGCCCGCAACGCCGGGCTGCACGGCGCTCCGGCCCGCCCGGCCGGGCAGATCTACACCGGGGTGCTGTACGACGCCCTGGGCCTGGCCACGCTGAGCCCGGCGGCGAAGCGGCGGGCGGCGCGCTCGCTGCTGATCTTCTCCGGGCTGTGGGGCGCGGTCGGCGTCAAGGACGCGATCCCCGCCTACCGCTGCTCGATGGGCGTCCGGCTGCCCGCGACAGGGGCGCTCGGCACGTTCTGGCGGGACGCGATGGCGGACGTGCTGCCGGAGGCGGCCGGGGCCGCCGGTGGCGGTCTGGTGCTGGACCTGCGCTCGGCGGCGTACGCGGCGGCGTGGAAGCCGAAGGGGGCCCTGGCGGGGCGGACCGCGACCGTGCGGGTCGTGCAGGCCGAGACCCGCAAGGTCGTCAGCCACTTCAACAAGGCGACGAAGGGCCGGATGGTGCGCGCCCTGCTGGAGTCGGGGGCCCGGCCGGGCGGTCCGGACGAACTGGTCGACGTGCTGCGGGAGCTGGGCTTCCGGGTGGAGGTGCAGGGTCCGGGGCGGATCGACGTGCTGGTGACGGACGTGCACTGAAACGGCCGTCGTTGCGCGGGTCGCAACGGCCGTTGCGCCCACCGCGTGACCCCGGCAGCATCCGGGGCATGCTGCTCGACCGCGCCCCCGTGATCCCCGTCGTCGTGCTGGAGGACGCCGCCGACGCGGTGCCCCTGGCCAAGGCCCTCGTGGAGGGCGGACTGCCGGTGGTGGAGATCACCCTGCGGACGCCTGCCGCCCTGGACGGGATCTCGGCCGTCGCCCGCGAGGTGCCGGAGGCCTTCGTCGGGGCCGGGACCGTGGTGCGGCAGGAGCAGGCCGCCGCGGCGGTGGGCGCCGGGGCGCGGTTCCTGGTCAGTCCCGGCTGGACGCCGCGGCTGCTCGAGGCCGCGCGGGCGACGGGGGTGCCGTACCTGCCGGGGGCGTCGACCGCGTCCGAGGTGGTGGCACTGGCCGAACTCGGCGTGAGCGAGCTGAAGTTCTTCCCGGCCGAGGCGGCGGGCGGCACCGCGTACCTCAGGGCACTGGCCTCGCCGCTGCCGGACGTGCGCTTCTGCCCCACCGGGGGCATCGACCAGGCCCGGGCGCCGGAGTACCTGGCGCTGCCGAACGTGGCCTGCGTCGGCGGGAGCTGGATGGTCCCGCGGGACGCGCTCCGGTCCCGGGACTGGCCCCGCGTCCGCGCGCTGGCGCGGACGGCGGCCGGTCTCCGGGGAGCCTGAACGTTCCGTCCGGCTCAGTCGTCGTCGCCGGATCCCTCCGTGCGGCGGTGCCGGCCGTGCGGCGCGGCGGGTGCTTCCTCGGAGGAGGCGGGGCCGCGGTGGCGGCCATGGAGATCCGCCGCGTCCTCGTGGCTCGCGGCGGTGGTCTCGATTCGGGAGTCTGACATGCGAGGACTCTCTGTCGGTGGCTTACGGGTCACAGGAACCGTGCTGCCGACGCGCCGTCGTACTACCACCGCACGCCGAACCGGCAGCGCAGCCCCCGGCGGGAGTTTACCCGTCATGATCCAGCCGCCAGCGGCGCCTTCTGCAGAGGAAGGACCGGGCTGCTCCTGGACTCCTCCGGCGCGGGCTCCAGGGCCCCCTCCGGGACGACGGCCAGGGGCGGCGGGAACGGCGCCGGGGCGTCGTAGTCGACGATCCCGCAGGGGCAGTGCACGCACGCGTACGGCAGCCGCAGCGCACCCTGCGGCGTCCACATGCCGGTCCCGGCGAGCCAGCCCTCCGGGCCGGCCAGCCAGGTGGCGCGGCGCTCCCCCGGCCGCCAGACGGCCAGCGACGTGCCGTGCGGGCCGTCGGCGCGCAGCGCCACCGCGCAGGACTCCGGCATCAGCACCTGACCCGGCTGCGCGGCGAACGGGGTGAGGACGGCGTCGGGCACCCGAAGGCACTCGGCGAACCGCATGGGCTGCCGGCTGCCGAGCACGCCCCAGCCGATGCGGTCCTCGCCGGTGGCGTCGCTGCGGACTATGAGGAGCCCGCTGTCGGGTTCGGCGAGCAGCAGCCGGTCGTTGCTGTCGTCGGTGATCTGCAGCAGCGGGCTGACCGCGCCGCCGCCCCGCAGGTCCACGGCGACGGTCTTGACCGTCCCGTCCGTCTCGCGGTCCAGGGCCAGGACGCCGCCCGCCCGGTCGAGCCACGCGCCGCCCCCGCAGCGGCCGTGGATCTCCGCGAGCCGGCGCGGCGGGCCGTCGCGGCCGTCGTGGACCAGCCACACCGAGGTGCGGGTGGTCGCCGCGTCGTACGCGAGGGCGAACGCGAGCCCGGACGCGGACGGCGGCAGCAGGCGCACCTCGGTGCCGGAACCGTCCGGATCGCCCGGCACCGAGCCGAGCGGCAGTTCGCCGGTGCCGGGGCCGGCCGGGTAGAGCAGGGCGAAGTCGTGCCGGTCGGCGACCCGGCGGCGGATGAGGACGCGGCCGTCGGGCAGCGGCAGCACCTCGGAGCACTCCTCCTCGGGCTGGTTGCCGGGCAGCGGCACGGTGTACGGCTCCGGCCCGCCGAGCGTCCAGCGCTCGGGGTACCAGCCGTCCCCGCCGTCCGGCGTCCGGGCCAGGCACGCGGCGTAGGAGCCGTCCGCGGCGATCGTGAACCCGGCCCGCGGCACGGCCCCGGTGCCGGTGCCGGTGCCGGTGGCGGTCTCGGTTGCGCAGGCTGTCATGGTGTCGCTCACCTCCTGACGACGACGCTAGTTTTCGTACGCGCAACCGCCCGACACGAGTCGGTGTGCTTCACACATAAGGGTGGCTCTCGTCCGGTTCCGTCGGACTTCGTGCGGTCGGTGTGCTCATGACCAGCCGGGAATTCCAGCCGCCCGGTACCGGCGCGGTAACCTCGACCCCGTGCCGAAACTGTCCGACGTCATCGCCGCCCTCGAAGTCCTCTGGCCGCCGGAGTGGGCCGAGCAGTGGGACGCCGTCGGCCTGGTCTGCGGGGACCCGGACGCCGAGGTCGGGCAGGTGCTCTTCGCCGTCGACCCGGTCCAGGAGGTCGCCGACGAGGCGATCCGCCTCGGCGCCGGCCTGCTGGTCACCCACCACCCGCTCTGGCTGCGCGGCACCACGACGGTGGCCGCCACGGGCTTCAAGGGCCGGGTCGTGCACTCCCTGATCAAGAACGACGTCGCGCTGCACGTCGCCCACACCAACGCCGACCGCGCCGACCCCGGGGTCTCCGACGCCCTCGCGGCCGCTGTCGGACTGCGCGTCACCGGCCCGCTGGTGCCCGACCCGTCCGACCCCGCCGGACGCCGCGGCGCGGGCCGGCTCGGCGAACTGCCGGAGCCGATGACGCTGGCGGAGTTCGCCGACCGGGCGGCCCGCGGCCTGCCGGCGACGGCGACCGGGCTGCGCGTCGCCGGCGACCCCCGGCGGCAGGTGCGCACCGTCGCGGTGTGCGGCGGCAGCGGCGACAGCTTCTTCGACGACGTGCGCAGGGCCGGGGCCGACGTCTACCTGACGGCCGACCTGCGCCACCACCCCGCCTCGGAGGCGCAGCAGGCAGGTCCCCCGGCGCTCGTCGACGCCGCCCACTGGGCCACCGAGTGGCCCTGGTGCGCGCAGGCCGCGCGCCGGCTCGACGAGGTCGCCGAACGGAACGGCTGGTCGCTGCGCACCCATGTGTCGCACACCGTCACCGACCCGTGGACGGCCCACGCCCGCGCCGCCACCCCTCCTCACGTCCCGCACGTTCCTCACGAACCCACCACCTCAGGAGCCCCCCGCTGAACGCCGCGCCCGCAGACCAGATCCGACTCCTTGAGGTCCAGGCACTCGACGCGCGCGTCGCGCAGTTGGACCACAAGCGGCAGACCCTTCCCGAGCACGCGGAGATCGAGCGCCTCTCCTCCGACGTGACGCAGCTGCGCGACCTGCTGGTCGCGGCCCAGACCGAGGAGAGCGACACCGCCCGCGAGCAGACCAAGGCCGAGCAGGACGTGGACCAGGTGCGCAAGCGCGCGGTCCGCGACCAGGAGCGGCTCGACTCCGGCGCCGTCTCCTCGCCGAGGGACCTGGAGAACCTCCAGCACGAGATCGGCTCGCTGGCCAAGCGGCAGAGCGACCTGGAGGACGTCGTCCTGGAGGTCATGGAGCGCCGCGAGTCCCTGCAGGAGCGGGTCCAGGAGCTGACCGAGCGCCTGGACTCGGTGCAGGGCAAGGCCCGCGAGGCCGAGACCCGGCGGGACGAGGCCCTGCGGGACATCGACGCCGAGGGCATGTCCGTCACCAAGGAGCGGGAGATCATGGCCGGTTCGGTCCCGGCCGACCTGCTGAAGCTCTACGACAAGCTGCGCGCGCAGTCGGGCGGCGTCGGCGCGGCCCGGCTCTACCAGAAGCGCTGCGAGGGCTGCCGGCTGGAGCTGAACATCACCGAGCTGAACGAGGTGCGGGCGGCCGCGGCCGACGCGGTCGTGCGCTGCGAGAACTGCCGGCGCATCCTGGTCCGCACGCCCGAGTCGGGCCTGTAATGGCCCGGACGTTCACCGTCGAGGCCGACGGCGGGTCCCGGGGCAACCCGGGACCCGCCGGGTACGGCGCCGTGGTGTGCGACTCGGCCACCGGCGAAGTGCTCGCCGAGGCGGCCGAGTTCATCGGGACGCACACCAACAACGTGGCCGAGTACCGGGGTCTGATCGCCGGCCTGCGGGCCGCGCGGGCGCTCGACCCCGAGGCGCGGGTGCGGGTGCGGATGGACTCCAAGCTCGTCGTGGAGCAGATGTCGGGCCGCTGGAAGATCAAGCACCCGGACATGCGCCCGCTCGCCGCCGAGGCCCGCTCGATCCTGCCGCCCGGGCAGGTGACGTACGAGTGGATCCCGCGCGAGAAGAACAAGCACGCCGACCGGCTGGCCAACGAGGCGATGGACGCGGGCAAGCGGGGCCGGCAGTGGGAGCCCGGCCGGTCCACGGCCGCCCTGGCGACGGCCGCTGCCCCCGCGGCCTCGGCCGCGGTCTCGGTCCCGGTCGCGGAGACGGCGGTGGACGACGCCCCCGAGCCGTCCGGGGAGTCGGAGACCGCGGTCGGCTGGGGCGACGCCGACATGGGCACCCCGACCACCTTCGTACTGCTGCGGCACGGCGAGACCCCGCTCACCCCGGAGAAGCGGTTCTCCGGCAGCGGCGGCACCGACCCGGAGCTGTCGGAGAAGGGGCTGTGGCAGGCCCGCCGGGCGGCGGACCTGCTGGCCGAGCGCGGCACCGTCCAGGCCGTCGTGTCCTCCCCGCTCAAGCGCACCCGGCAGACCGCGGAGATCGTCGCGCAACGGCTCGGCCTCGACGTGCGCGTCGAGGAGGGCGTGCGCGAGACGGACTTCGGCGCCTGGGAAGGGCTGACCTTCGGCGAGGTCAAGGAGCGCTTCCCGGAGGAACTGACCGCCTGGCTGGCCTCCCCCAAGGTCGCGCCGCCCGGCGGCGAGAGCTTCGCCGCCACCGCGCGACGGGTCGCGCTGGCCCGCGACAAGATGATCGCGCGCTACGCGGGCCGCACGGTCCTGGTCGTCACGCACGTCACTCCGGTCAAGACCCTGCTGCGACTCGCGCTGGGCGCGCCGCCGGAGTCGCTGTTCCGCATGGAGCTGTCGGCGGCGGCGTTCTCCGCCGTGGCGTACTTCGCGGACGGGAACGCGTCGGTGCGGCTGTTCAACGACACCTCCCACCTGCGCTGAGGGAGCCGATCCGGCGCCCCGCACCGCCGGGGGCGCCGGATGCCCGAACGGCCGCGGTCCGCCGCCGGTTGACGTGACGTCAGGCGCCGCCGCACCCATGACATTTGTCCTGGGGAACCGCGTACTTTCCCCTCTGCCCCGGCCCTGCCCTCCCCCCGTACCGTCGTGGGCATGACGACGACTGTGAGCTTCACCCGGGCGGTCAAGACCTTCGGCGCGGTACGCGCCGTGGACACGGTGGACCTGGAGATCCGGCGCGGTGAGTCGGTGGCCCTCCTCGGTCGCAACGGGGCGGGCAAGTCCACCTCGATCGGCCTGCTGCTGGGGCTCGACGTCCCCGACAGCGGCGAGGTCCGGCTCTTCGGCGGCAGCCCGCAGGAGGCGGTGCGGGCCGGACGGGTCGGCGCGATGCTCCAGGACGGCCGGCCGATCCCCCGGGTCACCGTGCGGGAGCTGCTCACCTTCGTGGCCCGCACCTACCCCGACCCGCTGCCCGTCGCCGAGTCCCTGGAGCTGGCCGGGCTCACCGACTTCGCCGACCGCCGGGCCGACCGGCTCTCCGGCGGCCAGTCCCAGCGTGTGCGCTTCGCGGTGGCGCTGGCCGGCAACCCCGAACTGATCGTGCTGGACGAGCCGACCGCCGCCCTCGACGTCGAGGCCCGCCGCTCCTTCTGGGACTCCATGCGGGCCTACGCCGCCCGCGGCAACACCGTGCTGTTCTCCACGCACTACCTGGAGGAGGCCGACGAGAACGCCGACCGCATCGTCGTCATCGACCGCGGCCGGATCGTCGCCGACGACAGCGGCGAGCGCATCAAGCGCGCGGTCGGCGGCAACCTGGTCGCCTTCGACCTGGCCGGCGCCGCCACCGAGGGCCTGCGGCAACTGCCCGGCGTGGTCTCCGTGGAGGTCCGCGGCGACCGCGCCCACCTGCGCAGCTCGGACTCCGACGCCACCGTGGTCGCACTCGCCGAACGCGGCATGATCCGCGGCCTGGAGGTCAGCGCGGCCAGCCTGGAGGACGCGTTCCTCAGCCTCACCTCGCGCGACGCCGACGACGCCCCGGCCGGCTCCGCCGCCACCCCGACCGCCCTGAAGAAGGAGAACGTCTGATGCTGTTCGCCTACGTCACGCTGGAGATCCGCCGCACCCTGCGGGACACCGGCTTCGTGATCTTCGGCATCGGCATGCCGGTCATGATGTACCTGCTCTTCACCAACCTCGGCGTCTCCGGCTCCGAGGAGGACAAGGCCGCCGCGCTGACCGCGATGATCGGCATGGCCGCGTACGGGGCGCTGGGCTCGGCCCTGGCCGCCGGCACCGGCGTCGCCGAGGACAAGGGGCACGGCTGGCTGCGCCAGCTGCGCATCACCCCGATGTCGCCGTTCCAGGTGGTCGTCGGGCGCTGCCTCAGCGGCTCGGTCACCGTACTCCCCTCCATCGTCGCCGTCCTGCTGGCCGGGGGCCTCGTCAACGGCGTCGAGCTGCGGCCGTGGCAGTGGGCGGCGATCGCGGTCCTGCTGTGGGCCGGCACCGCGCCCTTCACCCTGCTCGGGCTCGGCAACGGCTACCGGCTGACCGCGCAGACCACCGGAGTCGTCAACGTCGCCTGCAACCTGGGCCTGTCCGTGATCGGCGGCCTGTGGTTCCCCACCTCGCTCTTCCCCGGCTGGCTCCGGGCGGTCTCCCGGTGGACCCCGTCCCACCGCTTCGGGGAGCTCGGCTGGAGCGTCACCGGCGGATCGGCGCCGCACCCGGGCACCGTCGCGGTGCTGGCGGGCTGGACGGCACTGTTCGCCGTGTACGCGATGTACGCCTACCGGCGCTCGGCACGCACCGTGTGATGAACCCCCTGCAGAGCACCCACGAGGAAGGCGGACCGGTCATGACCGTGTCGGAGGAGTGCGAGGCGGCACGGGAGCCGTGGACGTCCCGGGCCTGGCGCGCGTGGGAGCGTCGCCGCCCGCGCGGTCCGCGGGACATCTCGGAGGCGATCGAGGACCTCAAGGCCCCCACCCCCTTGAGCTTCCTGCCCTGGCTGCTCATGGGGGTGGGGGCGCTGTCCCACCTCCTCCAGGGCGACGCGTCCAACCCCTGGCTCGGCGGACTCGGCCTACTGACCTTCAACTCCCTCTACGTGGGCGTCGCGTTCACCGCCTTCAACCCCCGGGCCGTGGAGCGCGGGGTGCCGCGGCTGCTGCTGCTCCCGCTGGGCGCCCTCACCTATGCGCTCGCCATCGGCTACGGCGGGAGCTGGCTGCTGTTCTTCCCGCTGCTGTCGCTGGCCGTCGGGATCGTCGTACGCGGCCGGCACATGGGTCTCGTCCTGGTCGGACTGGCCCTGTCCGCGGGCGTGCTCTCCGGCTGGCGCAGCGACGACCTGTGGAACGGCGTCTCCATGGGCTACGGGTCGCTCATCTCCGGCCTGGTGACCGCCGCGATGCTCCGGCTCTTCGACGCCGTCGCGCAACTGCGGGCCACCCGGCAGGAGCTGGCCCGGCACGCCGTCGCCGAGGAGCGGCTGCGCTTCTCCCGCGACCTGCACGACCTGCTGGGCCACACCCTCTCGGTGGTCGTCGTGAAGTCCGAGGCGGCGCGCCGGCTCGCCCCGCGCGACATCGACGCCGCCCTGGCCCAGGTCGCCGACATCGAGGCGGTCGGCCGGCAGGCCCTCACCGAGATCCGCGAGGCCGTCACCGGCTACCGCGAGGGGAGCCTGTCCACCGAGCTGGACCGGGCCCGCTCGGCGCTCACCGCGGCCGGCGTCGAGGCGGTCGTCGTGGAGACCGGCCCGCCCCTGCCGCCGCAGGCCG
This sequence comes from Streptomyces sp. MI02-7b, assembly GCF_033793585.1. Classification (NCBI taxonomy): domain Bacteria; kingdom Bacillati; phylum Actinomycetota; class Actinomycetes; order Kitasatosporales; family Streptomycetaceae; genus Streptomyces; species Streptomyces sp. MI02-7b. Next base: position 28,858 of record NZ_JARAWX010000016.1, read on the forward strand.
AGGCCCTGCTCGGCTGGGTCGTACGGGAGGGGGTCACCAACGTCGTCCGGCACAGCGGTGCCGGCTCCTGCCGCATCGAACTGGCGAGCGGCGGCGGGCAGGTGCGGCTGGAGATCACCGACGACGGGCAGGGCGTAGGCTCGGAGCCGATCACCTCCGGTTCGGGTCTGAAGGGCCTCACCGAGCGGCTGGCCGCGGCGGGCGGCTCCCTGCGGGCGGGCCCGGCGCCGCGCGCCGGGTTCCGGGTGGTCGCGGAGCTTCCGGTGGAGGAGGAACAGGCCGCATGAGCAGCGTCGTGAAGGTCCTGCTGGCGGAGGACCAGGGCATGATGCGCGGGGCCCTCGCGCTGCTGCTCAACCTGGAGGACGACATGGAGGTCGTCGCGCAGGTCTCCGCGGGCGACGAGATCGTGGCCGCGGCGCTGGAGGCCCGGCCGGACGTCGCGCTGCTCGACATCGAGCTCCCCGGGCGCAGCGGGCTCGACGCGGCGGCGGACCTGCGCGAGCGGCTGCCCTCCTGCAAGGTCCTCATCCTCACCACCTTCGGCCGGCCCGGCTACCTGCGCCGCGCGATGGAGGCCGGTGCGGCGGGCTTCCTCGTCAAGGACGGCCCCGTCGAGGAGCTGGCCGCGGCCGTCCGCCGCGTCCTGGCCGGCCACCAGGTCATCGACCCCGCGCTGGCGGTCGCCGCCCTCAGCACGGGGCCGAGCCCGCTGACCGCGCGGGAGCAGGACGTGCTCAACGCGGCGGTCGACGGGGCGACGGTCGCGGACATCGCGACGCGGGTGCGGCTCTCGGAGTCGACGGTGCGGAATTATTTGTCCTCCGCGATCGGGAAGACGGGGACGCGGAATCGTATGGAGGCGGTTCGGGCGGCCCGCCACAATGGGTGGCTCTGACGTCACCCACCCGCCCTCCCGAGCGCCCGGCGCGGTCAGTCACCCCGACGCGCGTGTCGTGGGTGCCGGGTGCGGGGCCTCCGGGGCCGGCCATTCTGGACAGCACATTTCGGTGCCTCACGCACCCTCAACTGATCACCCCGGGTCATGCACCCAAATATGCTCCACAGTCCAGAACACCCACCCCTACGACCCCGCCCCCTCCGTTTCGTATCGCGCCTGATCCCCGGTGGGGGGTAGAAGCGGCGCCGTGCCTGGGGCCGCCCGTTGGCGCAGCGCGGTCCGCGGGGCCAGCCACTCGCGGCAGGCCGCGGGGGCAAGAGTGAGGCGACCGGGGTCACCCCGGACCGCCCCCACCCCCTCCGGCGCGGTCCGCGGGGCCAGCGCTCGCGCGGCAGGCCGCCGGGGCAGAGTGAGGCGACCGGGGTCACCCCGGACCGCCTCTTCACCCCCCACCGGGGATCAGGCGCGACAACCTACGGAGGGGGCGGGGTCGTAGGGGTGGATGTTCTGGACGCTGCGGGATATTTGTGCGCGCCATCCGGGCAGGGACGGGATGAGCAGGTGCTGGAAACGCGCGTAAATATCCCAGTCCAGGACGTGCAGCCCCGGAGGCCCCGCACCCGGCCCACCCCACACGCGCGCCGGGGCGCGTGACTTCACAGGGCACACGGGAGGGCGGGCGGGGAAAAGACCTCACCCGGGATGCGGGACGATAGTCCCCATGCGCACGCCCCCCGCCGACGCCCTGGCCTCCTTCACCGCCGCCAAGGGATTCATGCCCCCGCACGAGGGCCTCGCCCTGTACGCCGCCGCCGCGGACGCGGCCACGCGGCTGCCCGGTCTGCCCCTGCTGGAGGTCGGCACATACTGCGGCCGGTCGACGATCCTGCTGGCCGCCGCCGCGCGGGAGGCGAAGACCGTCGCCGTGACCGTCGACCACCACCGCGGCAGCGAGGAGCAGCAGCCCGGCTGGGAGTACCACGACCCGACGCTGGTGGACCCGGAGGTCGGCCGGATGGACACGCTGCCGGCGTTCCGGCGGACGCTGCACGCGGCCGGCCTGGAGGAGTACGTGATCGCGGTCGTGGGCCGCTCCCCGCAGGTGGCCGCGGTGTGGGGGAAGCCGCTGAGCCTGGTCTTCGTCGACGGCGGGCACACCGACGAGCACGCCACGAACGACTACGAGGGCTGGGTGCCGCACCTCGCCGAGGACGGCCTGCTGGTGATCCACGACGTGTTCGAGGACCCCGCGGACGGCGGTCAGGCGCCGTGGCGGATCTACCGCAGGGCGTTGGACTCGGGGGCGTTCACGGAACTCTCCGTGACCGGTTCGCTGCATGTCCTGCGCCGTACGGGCCCGGGGATCCGGCCCGGCCGATAGCATCGCGGACGTGTTCAAGACGATGGGCAGCACCGCCGCGGTCGTGACCGCGGCGCTGGTACCGACATGTACGGCGGCGTGGCTGGTGTGGGGTGCGGCGAGCGACCCCGCGGACCAGGGGCGCGACAGGGACGCCCCCCGGAGTGCGGCCGCGCCGCCCTCGGGGCGGATGTCCGCGCCCGCGAGCGGGATGTCGGACGCCAAGGCCCCGATGAGCACGAAGCCGCTGGCGGGCCGGGTCGTCGTGCTCGATCCCGGCCACAACCCGACCAACAACCGGCACACGAGCGCGATCGCCCGCAAGGTGGACATCGGCACCGCCCGCAAGGAGTGCGACACCACCGGTACGGCCACCAACGCCGGATACCCGGAGGCGTCGTACACCCTGGACGTGTCACGCCGGGTCCGCAAGATCCTCGCGGCGCGCGGGGCGACGGTGAAGTTCACCCAGGACGGCAACCGCGCCTACGGCCCGTGCATCGACGAGCGGGCCCGGATCGGCAACAACGCGAAGGCGGACGCGGTGGTGTCCGTGCACGCCGACGGTTCGGCGGCCGGCAACCGCGGCTTCCACGTCATCCTGCCCGCCTCCGTCCACAAGGGCGTCGCGGACACCCGGGCGATCACCAAGCCCTCCAGGGCGCTCGGCATCGCCCTGCGGGACCACTTCAAGAAGGCGACCGGCACAAAGCCGTCCAACTACATCGGCGGCGGGACCGGCCTGGACGTCCGCAACGACCTGGGCGGGCTGAACCTCAGCAGGGTGCCGAAGGTGTTCATCGAGTGCGGCAACATGCGCGACCCCAAGGACGCGGCCCTGGTCACCAGCGCGGCGTGGCGCCAGAAGGCCGCGCAGGGCATCGCGGACGGCATCACGGCCTACTTGGAGGGCCGTGGGTGAGCGGCAGGTGAGCGTTGGGTCCCGATCCTGTCACCGGAGCCCCTACCGGGCGCACCCGCCGGCAACACCCCCCATACGATGGGGAACACGTGGCTAGAGCGACGACGAGACGACTGAGAAGGACCCCTAGTGAATAACCGCTCCCTCACCCGAGGAGACGGCGCGGCGATCGGCGCGGCGCTCCTGCTGCTGATCGCCTCGTTCCTGAACTTCTACACGCTCAAGGGATGCAGCTCCTCCGAGTGCGGGGCCAGTGCGTGGAAGAGCGAGCTGTTCCCGCTGCTGCCGTCGGTGCACCTGCTGGGCCTGATCGCCGCGGGTCTGTTCGTCACCGCGCGCTTCCAGCCCGAGGGCCGCAAGGTGCTCGGCATCGGCCTGGAGCACTGGGCCGCGGTGCTCGCGGTCGCCGCGGCGTGGGACGCGCTGTGGGCGCTGTTCAACGGCCAGGAGGCGTGGGAGCTGGGCGCCGGTGCCTACCTGTCGTTCATCGCCGCCGCCGTGCTGGCCGCGGTGATCCTGCTCTCGCTGCAGGGTCTGCCGGCCCTCAAGGCGGGTCTGCTGCCGGCGCCGCGCCCGCAGCAGCCGCAGCCGCAGCCGTACGGGCAGCCGGGCCAGCCCTACCCGGGCGCCCAGCAGACGGGGCAGACCGGCTACGGCTACCCCGGGCAGCAGTCCGCCCCCGACCAGTCCTTCGGCAGCGGTACGCCGCAGTACGGCTACCCGCAGCAGCAGCCTTCGCAGCCGCAGCACCAGCAGCCGGCGGCGGAGTTCGCGGCCTTCTGGTTCGCGGTGCCGGTGGCCCGCCCGCTGTACGCCGAGGACGGCTCCGGCTCCCCGATCGCCGAACTCACCCCGGGCACCTGGTACCTGGCGGTGGACCAGCACGGCCAGTCCCTGGTCGCCCAGACCCAGGACGGCCGCCGCGGCGTCCTCCAGGACACCAGCGGCATCCAGCGCGGCTGACCCGTTCCGGCACGCTTCATCCCCTTCGCCCCACCGGCCCGCCGGTGGGGCGAAGTTCTTTCCCAAGCGCAGGTAAACAAAACCTGGGAACTTTGACAGGGACAGGTAATGTACGCGTCTGTCCCGCGATCACAGGATCGCCACAACTGCACACGGGAAACACAGTGAATCTCGACTTCAGCGCCGAACCGCTCTTCTCCTGGTACGTCGTACTCCTGATGGTGAGCGGCATCGCGATGATCGTCATCGGCGCGGTCAACTCCGGGGGCCTCAGCCGCGGCTGGCGCGCCTTCAACGTGCTCGCCGGCCTCGCCTTCACCGGCTACGGCATCTACCTCGGGTTCATCTTCCACGGCGGCGAGTACGTCATCTTCTTCAAGGCGTTCCTCCTGCCCGTCTTCATGGTGATCAACTTCTTCCGCGCGCTGGCCGCCCGGACCAGGGTTCCCGCCGCCCCGCAGCAGATGACGGCGCCCCCGGCGCCGGCCGCCCACGACGCTGCGGGCACGGTGCCCGCGCCGGTCACCGCCCCCGTGGCGAGCCCCGCGCAGCAGGCCTGACGCGCGGCACACGGAAGCCGTGCCCCGGACCGCAGGTGCGGCCCGGGGCACGGCTTCCGTCGCTTCCGGAGCGGTCGGCCCGCAGGGCCGACGCGGGCTCAGCCGCCCGCGAGCTGGGTCAGGGACGGGATCTGGTCGGTGACCTTGGCGCCGCCCTGCTGGCCGGCCGACTTCACGTTGCTGATGGTGTCCTGGAAGGTGCTGACGACGTCGTCCGTGCCCTCGCCCTTGCGCAGCTTGGACGGCAGGTCCTTCAGCGCGTCGATGCCGGACGTGAGCGGCGCGACCAGCTTGGACAGGGTGGGGTCGGCCTTGGCGTTGTCGGAGGCGGCCTTGAGGCGGTTGTAGGCGAACGCGCCGGCCAGGGCCGCCTTGACCATCGCGGTCTTGCGGCCGTCGGCGCCCTTCTTGAACTTGCCGGCCCGGTAGGGCTTGACGATCCACTGGTAGGTGGCGCCGGCGGCGAGGCCGGCGTTGGCGACGAAGCGGGTCTTGGCCAGCTTCTGCTTCTGCACCGAGGCCGTCGGGCTCGCGGTGCCGGCGCTGCCGGTCGTGTCGGAGTCGCCGCCGCAGGCGGGAACGAGGAGGAGCAGACCCGCCATCAGAAAGGCGGTCAGGACGCGGCGCAGGGGCATGAAGGACTCTCCGGTGGGGGATGCGGTGCGTGATCGCATCCTCACCCGAGGTCCGGAGGCCGGCCAGCGCAGCGGTCCGTACGGGGAGTCATGCACTGGCCCGGGAACCACGTTTCAGTCACCCGATCGGGGCAAGACGGCAGGTATGTCCAGACGATATCGCGGCAATCTCGCCGCCACCATCATCATGGTCGTGGCGGATGTGGCGGCATTCATCCTGATCCTGTGGATCGTCCTGTGGATGCTCGACGCCAACCGGGCGAACGATCTCGTGGAGTGGATCCACGACATGGCGACCTGGCTCGGCGGTTGGGCCCACAACATCTTCTCCCCCGACTCGGCGTGGGCGCGCACCCTGCTGAACTACGGTCTGCCGGCGGCGGTCTACCTGATCATCGGGCACGCCGTGGCAGGGCGCGTCAACCGGGCCTGACCACCCCAGGCACACCGACGACGGCGCCGGCCCCGGCCGGGCTCAGCCTCCGGAGCAGCAGCCCGCGGCCTCCGGGACGAGCCCCAGGGGAAGCCGGTCGCCCCCGAAGACCGCCGTCGTCGCCTCGTCCCCTCCCAGGGCGGCGACGGCCAGCAGCACGGCGCCCGCGGTCCAGGTCGTCCGCTCCTGCGGCCAGAAGGCCGGGGCGCCGCCCGTTCCGGCATCCCCTTCGAAGACGTACCCGGTCCAGTACATGCCGTCCTCGGCCCGCAGGTGCTGGATCGCGGCGAGGATCTCCACCGCACGGTCGGACTCGCCCATCGCCCACAGGGCGAGGGCGAGTTCGGCGCTCTCGCCGCCGGTCACCCACGGGTTGGGGACGACACAGCGCACCCCGAGGCCGGGCACGACGAAGTCGTCCCACCGGGACTCCAGGCGCTCCTTGGCGCGCGCTCCGCGCAGCACGCCGCCGAGGATCGGGTAGTACCAGTCCATCGAGTAGCGGTCCTTGTCCAGGAACCGCTCGGGGTGGCTCAGCACGGCGTGCCCGAGCGCGCCGGCGGCCAGCTCCCAGTCCGGCTGAGGGTCCTCGCGGTGCTCGGCGACCGCCAGCGCGCAGCGCAGCGCCTGGTACATCGACGAGCAGCCGGTCAGCAGCGCCTCGCGCGGGTACGTCCCGTCCGCCTCCCGCTTCCAGGCGATCGCACCGCCCGGCAGCTGGAGCTCCAGCACGTACTCGATCGCCGCGTACAGCACCGGCCAGATCCGCTCCAGGAACGCGTCGTCCCCGGTGGACAGGTAGTGGTGCCAGATACCGACCGCGACGTAGGCGCAGAAGTTGCTCTCCCGGCCCCGGTCGGTGGGCTCGCCCTCGGCGCCGTCGGCGTAGCCGTAGGCCGCGTACCAGGAGCCGTCCTGGTTCTGCCGGCGGGCGAGCCAGGTGTAGGCGGCGTCGGCGCGCTCGTGCTCGCCGGCGGCGTCCAGCGCCATGGCGGCCTCGACGTGGTCCCACGGGTCGAGGTGGCCGCCGTCGAACCACGGTATGGCGCCGTCGGGGCGCTGCACGGCGACGATGCCGGCGACGGTGTCCGCTGCCTGCTCCGAGGTCAGGACGCCGGGCAGGACGAGGTGTTCGGTCCGCCTCACGCGTCGACGCCCGCCTTCGGGGCGTGCGGCTTGGTGGCGTAGGCGACGAAGCTCTTGCCGATCAGTGGGTTGAGCGCGTTCTCGGCGAGCCGGGTGGCCAGCGGCTTCTTCATGATGTCCCACACCAGCAGCTTGTGGTAGAGCTTCACCGGCAGGGCCTTGTCGTTGTCCACGCCGACCGCGCACTTGATCCACCAGTACGGGGAGTGCAGCGCGTGCGCGTGGTGGCTGCCGTAGGGGCGCAGGCCCGCCTCGCGGATCTTGCCGAGCAGCTCGTCGGCCCGGTAGATGCGGATGTGGCCGCCCTCGACCTCGTGGTACGCGTCCGACAGCGCCCAGCAGACCTTCTCCGGCCCGTAGCGCGGCACCGTCACCGCGAGCAGGCCGCCGGGCTTGAGGACCCTGACCATCTCGGCGAGCACGCCCTTGTCGTCCGGGATGTGCTCCATGACCTCGGAGATGATGACCCGGTCGAAGCTGTCGTCGGGGAAGGGCAGGTTGAGCGCGTCGCCCTCCATCGCGGTGGCGGTCGCGCCGGCCGGGGCCTCACCGGCCTCCTTCATGGCGGCGAACCACTTGGCGACCTCGCGGATCTCCTCGCCGTTGCGGTCCAGGGCGACCACGTCCGCACCGCGCCGGTAGCACTCGAAGGCATGGCGGCCCGCGCCGCACCCGAGGTCCAGGACGCGGTCCCCCGCGGCGAGGGGGAACCGGGAAAAATCGACGGTCAGCACGGAGCGTCGCCTTTCTCTTGCGGCGGTCGTGTGCGGCGCGGCATCAGATCCGTGCCGCCTGCGGGGCGGGGGTGCGTGCGGCCCGCGGCCGCGGGCCGCCGGCGGCCTCGATGACCGCGCGGTAGTGCTCCGCGGTGCCGATGGCGGCCCGTTCCCAGGTGAAGCGGGCCAGGACACGTTCCCGGCCGGCGCGGCCGAGGCGGTGGCGCAGCGCGGAGTCCGCCAGCAGCCGGCCGAGCGCGGCGGCCAGCGCGCCGGAGTCGCCCGGCGGGACGGCCAGGCAGGTCTCGCCGTCGGGGCCCGCCACCTCGGGGATGGCACCGCCGGTGGTGGCGACCAGCGGCGTGCCGGTCGCCATGGCCTCGGCTGCGGGCAGCGAGAACCCCTCGTACAGCGAGGGCACACAGGCGACCTGCGCGCTGCGCACCAGGTCGACGAGTTCCGCGTCGCTGATGCCCTTCACGAACCGCACGGCGCCGGACAGGCCGAGGCGTTCGATGGCCGCGGCGACCGGGCCGTCGTCGGCGCGCCTGCCGACCACGACCAGGTGCGCGTCGGGCTGCTCGGCGCGGACCTTCGCGAGCGCCTCCACGAGGTGGATCAGTCCCTTGAGCGGAACGTCCGCGCTGGAGGTGGTGACGATCCTGCCGGACACCTCGGGCACCGACGGGTCGGGAGAGAACAGCCCGGTGTCGGCGCCGATGGGGACCACGTGCACCCGGTCCTCGCGCACCCCGAGGTGGTCGACGATCTCCTGACGGGAGCTGCCGGAGACGGTGAGCACCGAGGGCAGCCGGCGGGAGACCCGCTTCTGCATCCGCGTGAAGCCGTACCAGCGGCGCACCGAGGCGCGGCGCTTCCAGCCCTGCGCGGCGTCGAGTTCCAGCTGCCGGTCGACGGTGATCGGGTGGTGGATGGTCGTCACCAGCGGCGCGCCGAGCGCGCCGGGCCCTCCGAGCAGGCCGTAACCGAGCGTCTGGTTGTCGTGGACGACGTCGAAGGCACCGCGCCGGGCGGCCAGATGACGGCGGGCCCGCAGGCTGAAGGTGAGCGGCTCGGGGAAGCCGCCGGTCCACATGGTGGCGACCTCGAGGGCGTCCACCCAGTCGCGGTACTCACCGCGCCCCGGTGTGCGGAAGGGGTCCGGCTGCCGGTAGAGGTCGAGGCTCGGAAGTTCGGTGAGGGTCACTGCGCCATCGGGGTCGTCCACGATGTCCAGGACGGGGTACGGCTGGGCGCCGATCACCTCGACGCTGTGGCCCAGCCGGGCGAGTTCGCGGGACAGATGGCGGACGTAGACGCCCTGACCCCCGCAGAACGGGTTCCCCTTGTAGGTGAGCAGCGCGATCCGGAGCGGCCTGGCCTCTGCGGTCACTCACGGCCCCCTTCTCGCTGCACGTCGGCCGGAGCGTAGCCGCCCGCGCCTTGCTAGAACAAGTTCCAGATTCGGTTACCCGGGAGTTGCCCGAGAGCTTGAAGATACCTGCCCCGGCGCGGGCGCCCTGGGCCGGGACAGGTGATTCGCGCCACTGTGCGCGAGCCCGCCGGGAAATCCCCCGGCACACCGCTCGCGACCGCCCGGCACCACGGCCGCGGGAGCCCGGGACGGGGCCCTGGCAGGCCGCCTGACGGAGCCCCTGGTGGAGCTGAAGGCGCGGCCGCCGGGGGCCCCGGACAGCCCGCCGCGGGTGGGCGGGGCGCGCTAATCTGGGAGGAATCTCCGCGCCGCACACCGGATTGGGCCAGATGACCGCAGCTCCCCAGCCGTCCCCGGTGCCGCTGACCGAGCGTCAGGAAGCCCGTCGCCGCCGCATCCTGCAGGCCAGCGCGGCGCTCGCGGGCCGGGGCGGCTTCGACGCGGTGCAGATGCGCGAGGTGGCCGAGCGGTCGGACGTCGCGCTGGGAACGCTCTACCGGTACTTCCCGTCCAAGATCCACCTGCTGGTGGCCACGATGCAGGATCAGCTGGAACACCTCCACGAGGCGCTGCGCAAGCGCCCGCCCGCGGCGGCAGGGCCCGCGGAACGGGTGGCCGAGACGCTGATGCGGGCGTTCCGCGCGATGCAGCGGGATCCGTACCTGGCGGACGCGATGGTGCGGGCCCTGAACTTCGCGGACCGCTCGGTCAGTCCCGAGGTGGACGCGGTGTCACGGCTGACGACGGCGATCATCCTCGACGCGATGCGGCTGGACGGGCCGCCGGGCGCCGAGTTGCTGTCCGCCGTCCGGGTCATCGAGCACACCTGGCACTCCGCGCTGGTCACCTGGCTCTCGGGCCGGGCCTCGATCGCCCAGGTCAAGGTCGACCTCGAGACGGTGTGCCGGCTGATCGACCTCACCGCTCCCCCGGAGCCGGGGGCCCGCTGAGCCGGTCGGGCGGGAGCGGCCGCGGTGTGCGGCGGGCGGGCCCAATGGCGGCCCGGCCCCCGTTCGCCGGGGGCGGGGCCGGCCGAGCGGACCCGGGCCCGGGGCCGACCGGGTCCGGGGCGTGCCCCGTTCCGCTGGCGCATCGCCGGAAGGGAGCGCGCCGCCGGACTGATACCCGTTCCAGTCACGGGGCTCATCCCGGCAGGTGCGCCCGCCGCCTTCCCCGCTCTCGCGTCCGCAACGACGCCGGGCCGGGGGCCGGTCGCATACGCGGCGGTATGAGCCGTTCCGGTAAGGGCGTTGTGAGGGTCATGTGAGCATCGCCCCACGGGGTGGCCACAAAGCGGTAGGCGCACCTGGTTAAGGTGTGCTCGAACGACCCGTACGGTGCCGTGTCCCGCGCCCTCCCGCCGCGCGTGACCGCTCGACCGAAAGGCACCCGCCGATGCTTCTGCGCCGCACCGCGGCGGCGGCCCTGGCCGCCTTCAGCGCCCTGGCGATCGCCGCCTCACCGGCCCCCGCGACCCGCCCCGCCGCGCTGTACGGCACGGCGGACCCCACGTACGACGGCGTCTGGCGCCAGTCGTACGCGCTGCTCGCGCTGCACGCCGCGGACACCCCGCCGGCCGAGGGCGCGGTGGCCTGGCTGGCCGGGCAGCAGTGCGCGGACGGCGGCTTCGCCTCGTACCGCGCGGACCCGACCGTGCCCTGCGACGCCGGGGCCGAGGACACCAACGCCACCGGCATAGCCGTGCAGGCCCTGGCCGCCCACGGCGAGGACTTCGCCGCCAAGCGGGGCGCCGACTGGCTCGCCAAGGTGCAGAACCCGGACGGCGGTTGGTCCTACAACCCCGGAGGCACCACCGACGCGGACTCCACCGGCGTCGCCGTCGGCGCGCTCAAGGCCGCCGGGACCGACGTGAAGTCCGTGACCACCGACGGCATGAGCCCGTACGACGCGCTGCGCTCGCTGCAGATACCCTGCGGGCACCAGGACGGCGGCGCCTTCAGCTACCAGCGGCCGGGCGGCGCCGGCGCACCGGCGGCGAACGCCAAGGCCACCGCGGACGCGGTGCGCGCCGCCGAGGGCGCCGGCTTCGTGGTCGAGGCCCCCGCCCAGGACATGCCGCCGCGCCCGGCCTGCGAGGGCAGCGCCGCCGACGCGGGCGCCGCCTGGCTGGTCCGGCAACTGGGCGCGGGAGGCGGCTACTTCAGCTCCGGACCGCAGGCACCCGACTTCGGGACCACCGCCGACGCGGTCGTCGCGCTCGCCGCGGGCGGCCACCTCGACGCCGCCCGGGACACCTACAACTGGCTGGCCGGCCGCGCCGAGGGCTGGTCGCAGGACAACCCCGCCGCGCTGGCCCAGCTGGCCCTGGCCGCGTACGCCACCGACAACCCCACCCGGGATCCCATCACCCGGCTCAGCGCCCTCCTCCCCCCGCCGCGGCAGCGCGCCGAGTCCTCCGGCGGCGACTCGGCGTGGTGGCTGGCTGGCGCGGGCCTGGTCGCCGTCCTCTGCCTGGGTGTGCTGCTCGCGGGACGCAAGACCCGTATCTGACGGTCCGGTTCGGGGCCGCGCTCAGATCCGCTGGATGATCGTGCCGGTCGCCAGCGCACCGCCCGCGCACATGGCGATCAGGGCGAACTCCTTGTCGGTGCGCTCCAGTTCGTGCAACGCCGTGGTGATCAGGCGCGCGCCGGTCGCGCCCACCGGATGTCCCAGCGCGATCGCTCCGCCGTTGACGTTGACCTTCGCCAGGTCCTGGCCGAAGACCCGCGCCCAGGACAGCACCACCGAGGCGAACGCCTCGTTGATCTCGACCAGGTCGATGTCGTCCAGGGTCATGCCCGCCTTGCCGAGCACGGCCCGCGTCGCGTCGACCGGTCCGTCGAGCAGGAAGCGGGGGTCCGCGCCGACCAGTGCCTGGGCCACGATGCGGGCCCGCGGGCGCAGCCTCAGCGCCCGCGCCGTCCGCTTCGACGCCCACATCACCGCCGCCGCGCCGTCGGAGATCTGCGAGGAGTTCCCGGCGGTGTGCACGGCGGCCGGCATGACCGGCCGCAGCCCGGCCAGCGCCTCCATACCGGTGTCGCGCGGGCCCTCGTCCCGGTCGACCAGCCGTCCCATGACCTGCCCGCCGAGTCGCTCCTCCTCGGTGGCGGGCACCTGCACCGCGAAGGTCTCCCGCTTGAAGCGCTCCTCGGCCCATGCGCGCGCCGCCCGCTCCTGGGAGATCAGCCCCAGCCCGTCCACGTGCTCCCGGGTCAGCCCGCGGCGCCGGGCGATGCGCTCGGCGGCCTCGAACTGCCCCGGCAGGTCCACGTTCCACTCGTCCGGCAGGGGCTTGCCCGGTCCGTGCCGGGAATCGCTGCCCAGCGGCACCCGCGACATGGCCTCCACGCCGCAGCCGATACCGATGTCGATCACCCCGGCCGCGATCATGTTGGCGACCATGTGATTGGCCTGCTGCGAGGAACCGCACTGGCAGTCGACGGTCGTCGCCGCGGTCTCGTACGGCAGTCCGCAGGCCAGCCAGGCGGTGCGCACCGGATTCGCCGCCTGCTCCCCGGCCTGCGTGACCGTGCCGCCGACGATCTGCTCCACGGCGTCGGGCTGCACACCGGTGCGGGCCAGCAGTTCGCGGTACGTCTGTCCGAGCAGGTGGGCGGGATGGAGGCCGGCGAGCGCGCCGCCGCGCCGGCCGATGGGGGTGCGTACGGCTTCGACGATGACGGCTTCGGCGGCCATGTACCTCGCCCTTCCACGGCGGCAACCAGTGCGCGTTCCGGTTTCGTCAGGCAGTCTGCTTACCGCCGGTACAGGGGCGCAAGAGCCGTGCACGCGGCGGAGTGCCGGCTCGGGCGATGAGTTCGGGCGGCGGACCGGGTCTGCCCTCACATGACACGTGTCATCGCCGACATCTCGGTCTCCCTCGACGGCTTCGTCACCGGGCCCGGCGCCGGCCCGGACAACGGTCTGGGCACCGGCGGCAGTGCCCTGCACACCTGGGCGTTCTCCGACGACCCCGACGACCGCCGGTTCCTGCGCGAGACGACCGCCCGCTCCGGCGCCGTCGTCCTCGGCCGCCGGCTCTTCGACGTGGTCGACGGGCCGAAAGGCTGGAGCGACGAGATCGGCTACGGCGCAGGCGAGGTCGGCAGGCCCGCGTTCGTCGTCGTGACGAGCTCGCCTCCGGAGTCCATGCGGCTCACCGGCCTCGACTGGACGTTCGTCACCACGGGCCTGCCCGACGCCGTGGCCGTCGCACGTGAGCGGGCCGAGGCGGCCTCGTCGCGGCAGGGCCGGGACCTCGACGTCGTCCTCATGGGCGGTGGCGCCACCGTCGGCTCGGCGCTCGAGGCGGGGCTGGCCGACGCGCTGACGCTGCACCTCGCGCCCGTCGTGCTGGGCGCCGGGACACCGCTGTTCAGCGGAGGAACACCGCGCCCGCTGGTACGGCGGAGCGTGACCGCGACGCCGAACGCCACGCACCTGACCTACGACATCGTCTGACGGCGCGGCCTGACACGGCTGTCCACGAGGTCCTTGCCACGCGGCGGGCCCGCAACTAGCGTCGGCGTCCATAGCTGACGGACCGTCACGTGACGGCGGCCCGTCGACCTCCCCGTCACCCGCCGGAAGGCTGCCGCCGTTGCCCGCCACCACCGGCCACGCCCGTTCCGGCTGCCCCGCCCTGCCGGACGGCTTCGACTTCACCGACCCGGACCTCAACCAGGAGCGCGTCCCGCTCCCCGAGTTCGCCGCCCTCCGGGAGACCGCCCCCGTCGTCTGGGTCCCGCAGCCGCACGGCCTCGCCGGCTTCGGCGACGACGGGTACTGGGCGGTCACCCGGCACGCCGACGTGCGGACGGTGTCCACCGACCCCGAGACCTTCTCCTCACGGGCCAACACCGCGATCATCCGCTTCCACGAGCACATGCGGCGCGACCGCATCGACGCCCAGCGGCTGATCCTGCTGAACATGGACCCGCCCGAACACACCCGCCTGCGCCGGATCGTGCAGCGCGGTTTCACCCCGCGCGCCGTCCGCGCCCTGGAGGACGCCCTGCGCGAGCGCGCCGGCCGCATCGTCGCCGGGGCCGCCGAGCGGGGCGGCGGGGACTTCGTCACCGACATCGCGTGCGAGCTGCCGCTGCAGGCCATCGCCGAACTCATCGGCGTCCCGCAGGAGGACCGGGCCAGGATCTTCGCGTGGTCCAACCGGATGACCGGCTACGACGACCCCGAACTCGCCGTCACGGAGGAGACCGCCGCCCTGGCCTCCGTCGAGCTCATCTCGTACGCCATGGCCATGGCCGCGGAACGCAAGGCGCGCCCCGCCGACGACATCGTCACCACGCTCGTCGCCGCCGAGGACGAGGGCAATCTGACCGGCGACGAGTTCGGCTTCTTCGTGCTCGTCCTGGCGGTCGCGGGCAGCGAGACCACCCGCAACGCCATCACCCACGGCATGCACGCCCTCCTCTCCCACCCGGAGCAGTGGGAGCTCTTCCGCGCCGAGCACCCGCGCACCACGGCGGACGAGATCGTCCGCTGGGCCACCCCGGTCACGTCCTTCCAGCGCACCGCCACCCGCGACACGGAACTCGGCGGCACCGAGATCGCCGCCGGCGAGCGCGTCGGGCTCTTCTACGCCTCCGCCAACCACGACCCGGAGGTCTTCACCGACCCGGGCACGTTCGACATCACCCGCGACCCCAACCCCCACCTCGCCTTCGGCGGCGGCGGCCCCCACTACTGCCTCGGCGCCGGCCTCGCCCGGCTCGAGATCGACCTGATCCTCCACGCCATCGCCGACACCGCCCCCGCCATTCGCCTCGCCGGCGCCCCCCGCCGCCTCCGCTCCCCCTGGCTGAACGGCGTAAAGGAACTCCCCGTGACCTATTCCTGACGGCGCGCGTGCGATTGCTGGGCAGGGGGTATGGCAGGGTAGGGTGTACTTTCGCGTGTCCAGCGGGCGTGTAGCTCAGCGGTAGAGCGCTGCCCTTACAAGGCAGATGTCGGCGGTTCGAAACCGTCCACGCCCACCCAAGTGAACAGGCCTTTTGAGGCCAACAGCCCAGGTCGCCAGGCATGTCGGCGCCCTGGGCTGCTGCACTTGCTGCATGCCGCGGAGACCCTTGGAATCCCTCGAAGACCCTTGGAGCACAGGGTCTCGTCGCCCGAATATCGCCCAGATGATCAAGCTCCGCCGGCAACAATCACGGGAGCCCGGGCGAGCAGTTAGTGCTGCAGCCGGTGGTTTCACGAGGTGCGGGCGGGAGCGAGCATGATCCGGTCGGACAGGCGGCGGATCTCGTTCACGATCGGGGGCCGGGTGTCGTCGACGGCCTCGCGGCGGCATCATCGGCAGCGGCGTTGGTGAGAGCATTGCCGACGGCATCAAGGATCTTCTCTGAAAGGAATGGTCGAGTCGATGTCGACGACACCACCACCCGACGACCCCGTTGGCGTCCAGTTGATCGCCATTCTCAACGACCCGCAGGCCCCTGAGGGGGACCAGCTCGACGCGGCAATGGACCTGGAGTTCCACTCCGGTCCCCGGTTCGAACAGTCGATCTTCGAGATCCTGCGACGCGAGGACTTCAGCAGTGTCCTGGCCCAGATGTGCGCGGAGTCCCTCGCGGGAATCTGGGCCCGGGAGGACCGGATCGACGAGGAGTTCTTCCCCGAACTCCGTGGACCGGCCATTCGAGAGGTGCTCGGCATCCTCGGAGCCCGCGCACCGCACCTGATCCCGGAGGGATTGCGACAGAACTGACACGCAGGCCGAGCCGCCGCCCAGTCACAGGTCACGCAGTCGCTCGCGTTGCTTCGGGACGAAGAGGCCCCCGTCCCCGTTGCGTGCCCGATCAGGCGGTGGGTCACGGTCAATCAGAGTCACCTCTGAGTCCCACGCCAGGGCCAGAGGTACCGCCCCTAGCTGGTCCGAGACACTGTGGCGTTCATAGACCCGGTGATTCCCAAGCTCAAAGCTCCCCTGGCCCTCCAGCTCCTATCTATTCACTCGCGATCGGCGGCAGTGCCGGGCAGGATGCCGTGATGGTCACTCCGTTCGTCAACATCCAGGGGAAGGCCGAGGACGGTCCGCACCCCTGTCCCTGTTGTGGTTTCCTGACGCTCGGCGAGCGCAGCAACTTCGAGATCTGTCCTGTGTGCTTCTGGGAGGACGACGGGCAGGATGAGCACGATGCGGATCGAGTCCGAGGCGGCCCCAACGGCCGGCTGAGCCTCTCGGAAGCACGGTGGAACTTCCACGCGGTGGGAGCTTGCGACGAGCGATGTACCCAGTTCGTACGCGCCCCACTGCCGAACGAACACCCCACAGTCTGACATCACCAACTGACATCAACGTCGCCAGACGACAACGGACCACAGCGACTGAAGCTGGACCATGTACCGCCCAGTGAGCACGAATCCGAGCCAGCCGCACGAATGAGGGATCGAACTTACAAGGCAGCTGTCACACGCGCTGTCTAGACATGCCCTGGACTGGTTGGAACAGGCGCAACCGGACGGACCGCGGTGAAGCCGTTGATCTCGTAGCGGGTGGTGGAGAGCAACAACAGCCACTCGTCGCAGCCCTGCCACGGGTAGGCGTCGCCGGCGCCTCCGCGCACCACCCGTGGACCGTCGCCGGTGCGCGGACGGGCGTCCACCGGCGCGCCCGTGAAATGCGGGATCCACACGTCAGCGCAGATTTCGTTTGCCGACCCCATCGCCGCCAGCCCGAAGGCGTTCTCAGCCGCGGCGGTCCGCTCCTCGTCGGCGAAGTCGTCGAGCAACTGCTCCTCGTCCGGCTTCCCATCCCCGCGGAAGGTCAGGGTGGTCGTGCCTGCCCGGGCCGCGTACTCCCACTCCGCCTCGCTCGGCAGCCGGAACGGCAACGTGGCGAGCAGTTCGTCCAGGTCGTCCTCGACCCGGGCCGTGCCCGACGCCGAATCGGCGAAGCTGTCCTCGTACTCGGGCAGCCAGTGCCGTACCTGCGCGACCGTAAGCGGATGCCGGGCAATCAGGAACGGCTCGACCCGCACTTCCCGCACCGGCCGGGCCTCTGCGGCACCGGCGAAGAACGGTTCGAGGTCGTCCTCGGCGCCGCCGGCACCCTCGATGGCGCGGACCGCGTCCAGTTCCGCGTCGGACAAGCCCATCCGGAACGTCCCACCGGGAACGACGCGGAAGACCACTCCGGACGGCGTATGCCGCCAAGCCGGTCGGCCGGCCACGATCTCTTGAGCCCACATGGTGCCGGACGCTAGCAGTCAGGTATCCCGGATGAACGAGGGGCTCTGCATTCCATCGCGCAGCGGTAGAGCTCCAGGTCACGAGGTGCGTGCCACATCCGTGCCACATCGGACGGCCAGCCACGGTCAATGACGGCTTGCCACAGTCGAGATACCGCGCTGAGCTGGGGACTCCCCAAAGTCGCTCCGACCGATCACCCTGACCACCAGGCTTACAAGGCAGATGTCGGCGGTTCGAAACCGTCCAGGCCCACCAGCGAGAAGACCCCCAGCCGGGCAGGGCTGGGGGTCTTTGACATCCCGATCTGACATCAACGGCCACGCTCACTCACGGCCGGGACGCCTCCGGAGCAGCCGGTCCATGTGGCCCAGGGCCACGCCGGGTGTCCCGCACGACGTGTGCGCAGACGTTCATCGTGACCGCGATCTGGCGGTGCCCCAGGATCTCCGTCACCACGCGGGACGCGACGCCCGCCGCGGTCAGCAGCGCGGCGCAGCCGTCCGGGCGTCATGCAGCCGGATCACGCGACGACCGGCGCTGCCGGCGACGCGCGTGAACGAGCGGCACAGGTTCCGCGGCTCGATGATCCCGGAGGAGGAAGCGCGGCTCTTCCATCCGGCATTCCGACGTCATGGCGATGTTCCTGGCCTGCTGCGCGGTCCACTGGGCGGTGATGTCGGCGAGGTGGACGCGCCGGGTGCGGCGGTGGCCCCAGCTGCTGTTTTCGCGGGCCACGGGCAGGATGGGCCGTTTGACGGCCGGTGCGGTGGATGGGCGGCCGGGGCCGCGATGCTGGGCGAAGGTCCGTTTGCGTTGGGCCACTTGCCCATGTCAGCGCAGCAGTGCGGTCGCGGTGACGGCGAAGGCCTCCCGCCATCGCCCGCGAGGGACCAATCGCGACAGCACGACCCGCCGGATCCGCTCGCCACGGTGACGGAGGTGGGGTTGCCGTTCACGGTCGCGGTGAACGTACCGGCAGCGTATGTGTGGCTGGTCTGCCCGCTCCCGGTGGCGTCCAGGGCGACGGTGACCGTCGGGCTGCCGTCCCCGAAGTCCACCACCGCCGTCCCGCTCGGAGTGCCCCCGGAAATGCTGAAGGTCACCGGTTGCCCGCACGTCGGCGACGTGGGTGAGGTCGTCACCGTCAAGGGCGAAATCTCCGTCACGTTGGCCGAATTGGCGTTGGTGACGTAGACGTTGCTGTTCTGCGCCGCCGCCACCGAGAACGGGAACGCGCCGGCGGGGACGGTGGCCAGGACCGTGTTATTGGTACTGTCGATCACCGTCACGTTGTTCGAATTCGAGTTGCCGACGTAGACGTTGCCGGTCGGCGCCACCGCTATCCCGAACGGGCCCCCGCCGGTGGGGACGGTGGCGAGGACGGTGTTGGTGGCACTGTCGATCACCGTCACGTTGTTCGAAACGGTGTTGGTGACGTAGACGTTGCCGTTCTGGGCCACCGCGAACACCCCCGGGACCGAGCCGGCGGGGACGGTGGCCACGACCGTGTTCGTGGAACTGTCGATCACCGTCACGCTGTTCGAGGTCTGGTTGGCGATGTAGACGTTGCCGTTCTGGGCCACCGCCGCCGCGCCCGGGAACCCGCCGGAGGGGAGGGTGGTCACGACGGTGTTATTGGCGCTGTTGATCACCGTCACGGTGTTCGCGTTGCGGTTGGCGACGTAGACGTTGCCGTTCGCCGCCACTGCCACCGCGTCCGGGACCGCGCCGACGGGGACGGTGGCCAGGACGGTGTTCGTGGTGCTGTCGATCACCGTCACGCTGTTCGACGTCGAGTTGGCGACGTAGACCCTGCCGTTGGGCGCCACCGCCAACGCGAACGGGCCCCCGCCGGTGGGGACAGTGGCCAGGACCGTGTTATTGGCGCTGTTGATCACCGTCACGTTGTTCGAGCTCTGGTTGGTGACGTAGACGTTGCCGTTCTGCGCCACCGCAATCATGGCCGGGTCCGAGCCGACGGGGACGGTGGCCAGGACGGTGTTCGTGGTGCTGTCGATCACCGTCACGTTGCCCGAATTGGCATTGCCGACGTAGACGTTGCCGTTCTGCGCCACCGCCGCCGCCAGCGGGGTCGTGCCCGCCGGGATCGTCACCGTGGAGAACGCCGCGCTCAACGCCTCAGTTTCTCCACCGGGTTTCAAGCGTTTGTGGAGCAGGTCTTTGCGTATTGCTGCGGAGGCGTGGGGAGCAGCGGTGGGCAGGAGGGCGAGGGAAAGCACAGCCAGGATGACGCTCAACCGGGTGAGCCATTGGTGCCGTGCGCTGCGGCGTAGGCCTGCGCAGAGGCCGCCGGATATGAGCTCAGGGGGGATGAGGGGCATCGTTCCTCCAGGCCGGTCGGCTCTTGGGAGCCGTCATGATGAATTGCGACGGCTGAGCAGTAAGAAGAGCCCAGCCGTCCGTCAATGCACATCCTTTGGGCCGCCACAGTGCTCTGCCAGCCGGAATGCTCTGAACGTGACCGCTTCCCGGGACTTCTCCCCCGGAAGCCTGCCGGCGCGAGCTACAGGGGGGAGCCCGCATCTTCCGAACGCCGGCTCGGTCGTGGCTGACATCACTGGATGACATCAGCGCCCGGGGACGACGACGGCACGAGGCAGCCGAAGACCGACCAGAGCGCGCCCGTGTGGGCGCCCTCTTGGAGCCCGCCCAGAACCCGCCCGAACTGACAAGGCCACGGATCGGCAACGAAGCGGAACGTGAGCCTGCCTCGGGGCATGACGCTGTCCGCTCGTGCCGAGGGGAGCGGTCGGGTGCGGCGCCGGCGGGATTCGAACCCGCGGGCTGGGTAGGGCAAGGGCCGCCCGGACCCGCACTGGAGTCGTCGCAGGAGGGACCTCCCCTACGACGATCGCAATCGACCGCTCTGCCACGGCGCCGCAACCTACGGGACCGCGCGATCCCGCTTCGGCGAGCGTGGAGGCAGTCTCGTGCAAAGGGCGACCACATTGTTCGCGGATGCCGGCCCAGCTCGCAGGACACGACCGTGCGAGTCTCGATGCGGGTCGCGCAGGACGTGTTCCTTGCCACAGCCGTACCACAGCAGGCGGTCAGCCACGAACAGCGAGGTGTCGCCTTGGTCGCGATGACCGGCTGAGCTGGGGACTCTCCAAAGCCCCCTCTGACCTGCGCAACCTCGACAGCCCTGACCACCAGGCTCACGAGGCAGGTGTTCAGTGCGCACACGATTCCATGGAAGTCAGAGCTCGGGCTTGGGCGGCCGCTGCATCAGTACGGCGGCTGCCTCATCGAGGCTGACCTTCGCGTTGAGCAGGTCGGAGACGATTTCCGAGATCGGCATCTCGACACCGTGGGTATGAGCCAGGGCGAGGACCGCTTCAGCGGACTTGACGCCCTCAGTGGTCTGTCGAGTGGCGGCCGCTGCCTGTTCCACGCTGAGGCCCCGCCCGAGGTGGGTGCCGAACGTGCGGTTGCGCGAGAGCGGGGAAGAGCAGGTGGCCACCAGGTCGCCCATCCCCGCCATACCGGCCAGGGTGGCCGGGTGGGCGCCCATAGCCGTGGCCAGCCGGGTGCTCTCGGCAAGCCCGCGGGTGATGAGCATGGCTGCGGCGTTGTCGCCCAGGCCCATGCCCGAGGCGATGCCGGCCGCGAGACCGATGACGTTCTTCACCGCGCCGCCCAGCTCGCAACCCACCACGTCGGTGCTGGTGTAGGGCCGGAAGGAGGGACCATGGCACGCCTGCTGGAAGCGGCGTGCGACGTCCTCGTCGGGGCACGCGATAGTCGCGGCAGCGGGATGTCCGGCCATGATCTCGGGAGCGAGGTTCGGACCCGAAAGCACCACGACACGGTCCGCGCTCACGCCGGTCACCTCGGCGATGACCTGACTCGCCCGCAGGCCGCTGCTCCGTTCAATGCCCTTCATCAACGACACGATCACGGTGTCGGACCCGATGTGCGATGTCCAAGAGGCGAGACTGGCCCGCAGCGACTGCGCGGGGATGGAGAGCACGAGGAAGTCGGCACCGCTCAGCGCGGTGGCCGGATCGGTCGTCGCGGTCACGCAGGCGGGCAGCTCGAAGTCCGGAAAGTACCCAGGGTTGCGGTGAACCGTATTGATCGCGTCGGCGATCTCGCCGCGGCGGGCGTGCATGATGACGTCGGTGCCGGCATCAGCCATGATCTTGGCGACAGCGGTGCCCCAGGAACCAGCCGAGAGCACTGCCGATCGGACAGGACGGTGCTGGGGCAAAGCGGGTCCTCTCGCTGTGCGTCGGCATACGGCCGGCCCGACGGCCGGACCCGGGCAGCCTATCGACCGACCCAGGCACGGCAGCGGCGTAGCGTCGCCCCGCCGCTGTCGCCCGCAAAGGACTCGACGGCTCGGCGCCTGCTCCCGTTGCGGCTGGCATCAGCGCAAGAGGACGACCCCCGGAGCCAGGCTCACCGGAGACTGACCAACGGCCGCCCGTGCAGGCCTCTTCCGGCAGGACGCAGAGAGCTTGGCCCGAACCCGCAAGGCAGATGCCGACGGTTCGGGACCGTCCTTTTGAGGCCAACAGCCCAGGCCGCCCGGCATGACCGGCCGCCGGCTCCCGCTCGAGCGGGCCGGCAACCCTGGCGGCACATTCGGGTGACGGCACCCTTGCGGGGGGATGCGGTGAGTCGGCAAGGGCCGTGGAGACGATGCCGGTGCCCATGACGAACGCGAGCGCAACCGCGTTGACGTCGGCCACCGCGGCGGAGAGCGCCGCGCGGCGTCCGGAAGGCGCCTGCTCATCGTTCCTGCGACGGATGATCTTGACCATCGGGCATCCTCCGGTCGCTGAAGCGGTAGCAGCATTGTGCCGATCTGCGCATTTCATCACCTTTCGGGCATGGCCGCGGCGGCCCGCGCCAGAGCCTCCATGACGCTGTCCGTGACGGCCCGTGGAGTCAGGCCCGCGTCCACGAGGATCGGCACGGGTGGCCTGCCGGGGAATCAGTCAACCCGCGTGCGCCGGTGCCGCCGGCGCGGGCCAGGACCTGTCCGGTCGATCGCGGTTCGACTGCCCGGGGACCTGAGCCCTCCGGTACAGCGGTTGCCCGTGACCAGGCGTTGGCAGGTCTTACGATCAGCCCGTGACTGATACTCCGACGCATTGGACCGTGCGCCATTTCTCGCAGGCCAACCCCGCCGGCCCCGGCTGCGACAGCGTTCCGGCTCTCCTGCGGCGGCTGGCCGACTCCATCGAGGAGTTGGGCCCGGTTGAGATCCAGCACGTGGTCATCGAGGACGAGATGACCGAGCACGGACCCTGGCGCTCGGGCACCGTCTACTTCCACCTGCCGGAAGACGAATGAGGACTGAACCGCGGCCACATACCGGCCGGGCAGCTTCTGGCTAGCCGAGGACGAGCAGGGCGAGCGAGAGCACAAGCGTCGTTGCCGAGCCGACCACGAAGAAGAGCGCCACTTTGCCGCTCCCCACGTTGTCGGGAGTCAGCACGTTGACCGGTTCCCGCGGGTCGTAGACCACCTCGACCACGCCCCCCACGCGGGCGGGCGGGAAGTTGAACGGCCCGATCGTGGTGCGTATGTCCTCACCGCTGTCCGACGTGAACCGGATCATGAGCGTGACGCTTCCATTCGGCCCTCCTCCGATGTTCACGCACGTCGCTCGGGTCCGGACCCCGCGCTTGCGCAACGCGGCACCTCCCTGGCGGACGCGCCACGAGAGCCAGAGGACGGGAATCGACACCACGGCCACCGGAATCGCCGGACCGAACACTTCATCCCCCCAGATGTCAGCCACCGGACCGCCCAGCGGCGGACCTTCGCAACCGGCGGCAACCACGCGTCACTCCAGGGCTGTCAGTCCCCGCGCGTCACGGACGTGATCCACACGCCCGACACGGGCAGGCAGTCCGAGTCGTCGCCGCGTCTCGCGTGGGGCCTGGCGGTTCGGCCTCGGGTGACGCTTGACTGCTCAGTGGGCAGGTTTACGGACCGCCCGAGCCGCCGCAGGCTTACGGGCGGCTTCCGTCCGAACGCCGCTCCCCCGTCGCCCGCCCCGGCACGTGCCTCTTGACGGCGCGAAACCGCGCGTGAGGTGATCACCCCACACGTCAGCCTCATCGGGATGGGCCATGATCCGCTCGTACGCCGCGGCACAGCAAGGTTCGCCGTCAGCAGGCCACTTGCTCTTCATCGCAGTGGGTTTCCTGCTGGCCGGGGGCTACCTCGTCCACTGGGTCGGTCAGTGGAAGGGCGAATCCCCCGGCCTTGATCGGTCCGTTGGGCAGGCAGCCGTCACGGCCTTCGGGCGCAAGGCGTACCTCGTGTGCGGATGGACGTGCCTGGCCTTCGGCACGTTGTGCCTCGTCTCGGCGGTCGGCATCGCGGTGACCGGTTGATCCGGCGGTCGGAAGCAGCGCCGTGGGCCGTCCCCGCGCCGATGACAGGCGATCGCGGCGTCGACGCGGGCGTGAAGCCGTGCGCGGCGCCGCCTGCCTGGCGCAGGTCCGCCGCAATGCTCCTTCGAGGGCTCCCACGACACGATGACGCGTCGACCGGTCCCGCTCTTCCCACGTCGTCCAGGGTCAGCCTGGGGGCGACCAGCGTCACCGAGCCGGCGTGCGCGTGGTGGCGCGCTGTTCTAGTGTCGGACCGAGGGGTGGTCTGCCGAGCCGACGGGTACGGGGCCCGGTTCACGGTAGTGCTGCGGTCGTGCCCGCCTCGGCGCCTTGAATCCCCGACCAGCCCCGGAGAGCAGGTGCCTCCCATGCGCACGTCGATCCGAATCGCCGAAGTCCTCACCGGTCTGGCCGTCGCCCTCGGCGGTGCGGCTTTCGCCGCGCCCGCCGCCCACGCGGACATCCCGGCCTGCACGAACATGGTCCAGCAGACGGGCGTCGAGGTCTCCGGCGCCGTCACGTCGGCATGCACCCTCGGGGTGCACGGCGATCTGCAGGGCTGCGTGAGCGGCCTGACCGCGCTCGGTGTACCGGGCGGCGCCGCCACCGGTGCCTGCCGGGCAGCGGCCAACCCTCCGCGGTAGCATTCGGGCGCCATGGGGGGGGTGGATGGCTTCTCTGACGTTGACGTGGACGCCGCACCATCACGGCTGGGCCTTCGTCAACATCGCTGACGGTCACGGTGAGGCCGAGGTCTTCGCCTCCTACGTCACGGATGCGCCGGGGCAGTTGTTGTCCGCGATCACGCGGCTTCTGCGTGGCGACGAAGACGCGGGAGCCGAGTTCGAGGGGGAACCTCAGGTCTACCGGTGGTTCTTCCACCGAGACGGGTCCGACGTCGGTATCCGGCTGGTCGAGGTGAAGGACCGTCGCACGCCCGACGGTTCAGGGACCGTCCTGTGGTCGGGACGCCACGCCGTCAGCGCACTCGCACGGGTGGCTGTGCGCGCATTCGACCAGGTCGTTCATGAGCTGGGTGAGGAGGGCTACGCATCCCGATGGGGCCGACCCTTCCCCCGATCCGAGCTCGAGGCGCTACGGGCCGGGATGCGCGCCCACTGATGTCCGGGCACGGCGGTGCGGCCGGCTCTCGCGGTGCCGGCCGCCACGCTTCGGGCAGGCGTGGAACCCCTGCGACGCCGGGGTGGACGACGCGGCCGACCACGGCTTCCTCTTCCTCTGCTCGGCTGGAGCCGGCCGGCTCCGCGTGCCCGCGTCCTCGCGGTGACGCTCCTCGCCGTCTTCAGGGGCGGCGCCACCACCACGCCCCCGTGCCCCAGCGGCGTGCGTCCCCGGGGGCCGGGCTTCCCGCCGGCCCCGGGATTCCGGGCGACGGGCTCCGCACGCCGCGCCGCCGCGCCGCCCCGCCACCGCGTGACATGGGCCACATCCGCCGGAATCTTCGCCTCGGGATGTAAGAAGCCCGCCTCCGCGCGCATTGCTCGGTGAGAGAGAGCCGAGATGGAGGGACGGAGCGTGACACATGCCCAACGCTTCCGGGACGTCTACGAGGAGTGCTATCCGCGGGTCCTTGCCTATGCCACCAGCCTGGTGGGGCGACAGGTAGGCGAGGACATCGCCAGCGAGACGTTCACCGTCGCCTGGCGGCGGGTGCGGGACATCCCCCAGCCGGCACTGCCGTGGCTCCTGGGCGTGGCCCGCAACCTGGTGCGCGAGCTGCGCCGCCGGGACGCCCACCAGTACCTCCTCGCCGCCGAGGAAGCGCGGCGCATCAGCAGCGGCACCGGGACCGACGCCGGTGACGTCGCGGCGGAGGTCACCGATCGGCACGACGCGCTGCAGGCCCTGGCGAGCCTGCCGGAGGCCGACCGGGAATTGCTGACGCTCATCGCCTGGCACGGTCTGAGCGCCAAGGAGGCCGCCCAGGTCCTGCACTGCACCACCGCGACGCTGACCGTCCGGCTGTACCGGGCCCGCCGTCGACTGGAGAAGGCCCTGGAGGCGGCACCCGCGCCGCAGGCCGCCTCCGCACCTGCCGTAGAGGCCCCGTACCCCACCCACCGCGAAGGAGCACCCGCGTGAAGAACACCCACAGGCCGTCCGGGCGGCCCGACGTCATGAAGGTGCTCGCCGACGCGCGGCCGGGCGAACTGGACCCGTCCCGGCTGGTGGACCCCGTACGGCAGCGGGAGGACCTCGCACGGATCGTCGCCGGGGAGACGGACGGCCGCGCGGCACGCTTCCTCGCACCGCGCCGCAGAAGTGGGTTCCGGCCGCTGGGAGCCGTGGCGCTCGCCGCCGTGGCGGCGTCCGTGGTGGTCGTGAGCACGCTCGACTCGCAGGGGCCGGCCGATCGGACGGCCGCGCAGCCACCGTCCTCCGCCGCCGCCCCCTCGGACGGGGCGGGACCGGGCGCCGGGGAGGACCTCCGCGTCGACGGCCACTTCGAACTGCTCAGCGCGGCCAGGAAGGCGGAGTCCTCGGCCTCCGAGGGAACGTACTGGCAGACCACCACGCGCTCGGAGCACCTGGAGGTCACCGAGGCGAAGGGGCAGGTCTTCGCCGTGCGCAGCACGTCGACCGACGAGTGGTCGGTGGGCGTGCGCCCCGGCACCGCCAGCCTCATGGTGTCCGGCCTGGAATCCGCGACCGGGCCGCGGACCGCGGCGGACACGGCGCGCTGGCACGCCGCGGGCTCTCCCCGCACGGTCGAGGTCGGGATCGGGAAGGCAGCCGGGACCGGCAAGATCATGTTCACGATGGGAACCGGGCGCGGGCCGATGGTCATGCGGACGAACGTCGACGACAAGATCTACGCCGTCGGCCCGAACAACGTCACCTACAAGGACCTGCGCGCACTGCCCTCCACCAGCGGCGCGTTGAGCCGCTACCTGGAGCGGCTGCATGCCCAGGACAACGGTGCCGACACCGGCGCCGGGAACCGCAGTGCCTGGATGCTGCGCCAGGCGGCCAACCTGGTCACGATGCCCGTGAAGCCCGGCGTCCGGGCGGCCGCGTACCGCGTGATGGCGGATCTGCCCGGCGTCCGGGTGACCGGGCGCGTGACCGATCCCCTGGGGCGTGCGGGCGTCGGCGTCGACTTCCCCGTGAGCTACCGGACGCCGCTGGGGACCACGCGGGAGCGGCTGGTCGTGGACCCGTCCACCGGCGCGATGCTCAGCGACGAGGTCGTGCTGCTCGAACCCTCCGCCCAGGCGAGGACGGCGGGCCTCGGCGCGGGCACGACGGTCAACTACTCGGCGACGACCCGGATGAGCTGGGGCGAGCGCCAGATCACGGTGCCGAAGAACGCCCGTAGCTGAACCACGAGGCCGGGGCCGCGCCGCGCGCAGGACACCCGTCCCGAGGCGACTCGCCCCGGCCCGCACCCACCGGCGACCCGGAGACCTGCCGCCGACCGCCGCCGACAGGCCGCGGCAGGTCTCCGGGCGACGCCCACGGCCCCCGGCCCGCGGCCCGCCGAAGTCTCCCGCGCCCCCGGCCACCCGGGGCGCCCCGTTCCCGCATCCCACCCGGCCCCCGGCCCCGCCACGCCCCAGCCCGCGCCGCTCCGACGTCCAGGCAACCCGAACAGGAGTCCGCCTGGTTGAACGGGTGTGGAACCACCCCCGCGGCCCCGGACCGCGCCCATGACGTGGGCGGCGACGCCAGGAGTGCCGCATCCCCCTTGGACGCGGGCCGGCCCGCCGGACACGCGAGCCCCGCCGCAGGGCTGCAGCCGCAATGTCCCCCACCTCTTGAGAAAGCCCGCGCCCATGCGCCTCCACAGGCCCTACATATCCATGTCCGCCGCGGTCGTCGTCTCCTCGCTGGGGATCGCCACGTACCTCCAGTCACCCGAGGGCAATGCCCACTCCGCCCCTGAGACCGCCTCGGTCGTCCAGGACGCCGCCGCCCCCGCGACCGGTCAGCCGGCCGCCGTCCCCGCGGCACCGCGGACGACGGCCCCGCCGGAGCCGGAGTTCCCCGCCCGGCTGCCGGGGCTCGGGCCCGAGACCCTGTCGCGGATCCCGGCCCGCACCCGGCAGGTCGTCCTGGTCACGGGCACCGGCAAGAAGTCGGCGGCCTCAAGGGTCGTGCTCTGGCAGCGCGTCGACGGTGGCTGGCGTCCGGGGGCGGTGTGGGCCGCGCACAACGGCTACCGGGGCTGGACCGACGAGCACTACGCGGGCGACCTGCACAGCCCCATAGGGGTGTTCGGTCTCACCGACGCCGGCGGACGGCTGGCCGACCCCGGCACCAAGCTGCCTTACCACCGCTCCGGCGCCTTCTCCATCAGCGGTACCGGTTTCGAGGGCGAACCGCTCGCCGGGTCCTTCGACTACGTCATCGCCATCAACTACAACCGGCAGCCCGGCACTTCACCGATGGACGGCGCCCAGCCGATGGGCGCGAACCGCGGCGGCGGTATATGGATCCACGTCGACCACGGCGGCCCCACGCACGCCTGCGTGAGCCTCTCCAAGACGCACATGCGCCAGCTGCTGCGGGTCCTCGACCCCGCCGACCACCCCGTCGTCGTCATGGGCGACGCGGCCTCTCTCGCCCGATGACAGTCCCGCGGTCCACAGGAGTAAGCGTGTCGTCCCTTTCCCACCGCACCGTGATCGCCCTTGCCGTCGCCGGGGCCTCGGTACTCACCGCCTGCGCGGGCCCGCACCCCGCCGCCACGCCCGCCGCGCAGGCGTCGGCGCCGTCCCGGGCCGCCTCGGGCGAGCCACGGTCCGCGGCAGCCCTCCGGCTCACCACGGGGGCCGCCGACGGCGAGCGGCACGCCTCCGTCGCCGCCGCCGGCGACGTCGAGGTCTCCGGCGGGAAGATCTCGTCCGTCACCCTCACCACCACGACCGGACAACAGGTACGCGGGACCGAGGCCGGCGATCACCGCCGCTGGTCCCCGGACGCCGCCCTGGCGTACGGGACCGCGTACCGCCTCGTCGTCCGGGCCGCCGACGAGGCGGGCCGGGAGCAGACCCGCCGCCTGTCCTTCACCACCCTCGCGAAGGACGAGCGCCTGGTCGGCACGTTCACCCCCGAGGACGGCTCGACCGTCGGGGTCGGCATGCCCGTGTCGCTGACCTTCAACAAGCCGGTCACCGACAAGAAGGCCGTCGAGGGCGGCATACGCGTCACCAGCGGAAGCGGCCAGCAGGTCGTCGGCCACTGGTTCGGCGACCAGCGCCTGGACCTGCGTCCGCAGACGTACTGGAAGGCGAACACCCGGGTCACCCTGAGTCTGCGCCTGGACGGCGTGAAGGCCGCGGCGAACGCCTACGGAACCCAGGACAGGACGGTCCGCTTCACCGTCGGCCGCCGTCAGGTCTCCACCGTCGACGCCGCCACGCACACGATGCGCGTCGTCCGCGACGGCCGCACCGTCCGCACGATCCCGATCACCTCCGGCGCACCGGGCCGCACCACGTACAACGGGCAGATGGTGATCTCCCAGAAGCTCGTCTCCACCCGCATGGACGGCGCCAGCGTGGGATACGCCGGGGAGTACGACATCCCCGACGTCCCGCACGCGATGCGCCTGTCGACCTCCGGCACCTTCATCCACGGCAACTACTGGGCGCCGGACTCCACCTTCGGCCACGCCAATGTCAGCCACGGCTGCGTGGGGCTGAACGACGTCCGCGGCGGCGGCGACTCCGGACAGGACGCGGCGTGGTTCTACAACCACTCCCTCCTCGGCGACGTGGTCGTGGTCGAGCACTCCCACGACCACACGATCGCCCCCGACAACGGCCTCAACGGCTGGAACATGTCCTGGGACCAGTGGAAGGCCGGCTCGGCCCTCGCCTGAGGCTTCTCCCGCGATGCGTCCGGCCCGCCCGCGCGCACGGCCGCGGCCCGGGACCCCGACGGCGGGATGCCGGGCCGCTGTGCCGCGCCGCGGCTCACCGACGGCATCCGATGCCCGCCGGGCCCGGGTCGCCTGACCGGGAAGGACGCCTGTGCGAGGCTGGAGTCATGGCCCGCGCCGACTGCGTCGACGACCCGAACGCCCCGAGGGCGAACAGCATCGTCCCTCGGTCACGGCCGTCGCCCTCAACGGGGCCGGCGAGATCCTGCTCATCCACAGGACCGACAACGACCTGTGGGCGCTCCCCGGTGGCGGCGTCGACATCGGGGAGTCCGCGCCGGCCGCGGCCGTGCGGGAGACGGAGGAAGAGACCGGGTTCGACGTCGAGGTGACCGGCCTGATCGGCATCTACACCGACCCGGCCCACGTCATGGCTTACGACGACGGCGAGGTGCGCCAGCAGTTCTCCCTCTGCTTCCGGGCCCGCATCACCGGCGGCGAGCTCCGCACCAGCAGCGAGAGCAAGGACGCGGCCTTCGTACCCCCGAGCACGTTGGACAAGCTCCGCATCCACCCCTCCATGGGGATGCGGATCGACCACGGATTGAGCGGTCGTACCGAGCCCTCCATCGGCTGATCGGCGCGGAGTGCCCCTCGCATGGGCACCGCACGGCAACTCGTGGCCCACGGGAGTCCTTGGGACAGGCGGCGGAGTTCAGTGGATCACCACGGCCTTTGACACCTACTGCCTGACCTTCGCGCGCGGGCTGGAGATCGGCGAACTGGTCCGCCGGATGGGTCGGCCGACGAGGCGATGGACTGGTCGTCCGGACAACGGCCTGTCGATATTGCGTTGTCGGCCTCAGCCGGGCCGCGAGAGCATCCCGGCATGGACGACGAGCCCTCCGCACCTGCCGAAAGCCTCCGTTTCGACCGGGTCGAACTGCGCCGATGGCACATGAACGATCTCGACGCCCTGGACCGGGCGACCACCGAATCCCTGGACACGCTCCTGCCGTGGATGGTCTGGGCGGCCGGCCACGACCGGCAGGCGACCGCCGACTTCCTGGCGCGTACCCACGAGGACTGGGAGACCGGGGAGGCCTTCGGCTATGCGATCACGTCGGGTGGTGCCGTGATCGGCAGTTGCGGCCTGCACCGCCGCATCGGGGCGGGCGGCCTCGAGATCGGCTACTGGATCCACCCCCGGTGGACGGGTCAGGGACTCGTCACGATGGCCGCGGCGGCTCTTGCGGGGCAGGGCTTCCGACTCCCCGGCGTCGACCGCGTCGAGATCCATCACGACGCCGCCAACACGGCCAGTGGCGCCGTACCCTTCCGCCTGGGCTTCACCGAGGTCGAACGCTTCCACGTGCCGGGCGGCCCTGCCGCCCCCGGTGAAGTGGGGATCGACGTCGTCTGGCGGATGACGGTGGACCAGTGGCACGCCGCACAGCCGGTTTCCCGCCCAACCCGCGCCGCAGGTCAGGCATGAGCGCATGATCCCCATGGAGCGGGCCATCGCGCTGGTCGAGCAGGTGCTGGCGCGCGAGGAGGCGGAGTCGCCGCACACCGCCGCCCCTCCCATGGTCGTCCGGAAGACCCGGCGGCACGCCCTTGGCTGGCTCGTCTTCGCACAGTCCGCGGCGTGGGTCAGGACCCGGGACAGCAGGGCCGTGTTCCTCGGGGTCGGCCCCTACCTGGTGGACGCCGTTGACGGCAGCGTCCACACGATCGGCTACGTCGCGTACCGCATGGGCGAGTGGGAGGACGACTACCGTCACCGTGTGAAGGGCCGCCCACGGCCGGCCGCGCCGGACGACCTGGGTGTCGTGGCCGCCCGTGTCCTGGCGGCCGAGGGCCGCGTCGCGGCCATGCGGTTGCTGCGCAAGCGCGCAACTCACCTGACGCTGGGGCAGGTTCGCGAGTACGTCGCCGCCCTCAATCGCGGCGAGGAGCCGTCGGAAGACCTCGCGGAGCGTGCTGCCGGGCCCCGTGGAGCCGTTCCTCTCCTACCGGTCACCACGGTCATGGGCCCAGCGGACCCGCCGGTTCGACCGCAGCGCCGCGGGGCCCCGGCCATGTCCTCTTCTTCGGCACGCGGTGAGAGAGGGACAACGTGATCGGCGATGGCCCCGCGACTTGCGCGGCGCGGCCTCAGTTCACCGTGGTGTTGAGGATGACCGCGATCGCGAGCCAGACCAGGTAGGCGGCCAGGACGACGCCGGTCATGGCGAGCGCCTTGAGCGGCGCCGGGAACTGCTTCCTGGCGATGGAGGTGTTCGCGGCGATGCCCAGCAGGCCGATGCCCGCGCCCAGCGCGCCGCCGACGAACAGGCCGAACGGCAGTACCGACAGCACCCACTGCCACCAGGTGAGCCCGCGGAACCTCGACCAGTGATCGGTCTTGCCGAGATCCGGTCTGGCACCCTTGACCCGCTGCATGTGAAGACCCCTCCCCCACTCTCTGGGGGCGGCAGTGTGCCACGGTCATATGTCGCGCCGAAGACCGTGACGCGAGCGGTGTCTTGACGCCGGGCGGCGCGCGGGGGAACCGTGGGGCGCCACACCGGTCGCGGACGCGGTCCGCGGCCGTCTGGCGGACCTGGCGCGTGTCGAGCCCATGATCGACGAGTCGGGGGCACCGGCGCAGACCGTCGCGGACTGGCTGGAGGCGCGGGACAGGATCGCCGAGACCGCTCCGCACCTTCCCGAGCGGGCCGCGTCGCCGCTCCTGCTCGCCCCGCACGAGATGGACGACGTGTTCGCCGGCTCGACCGTGGACGATCCCGGGCGCGTGCTCGTCCGCGAGCTCGCGGGAGACGACCGCGACCGGGGCGGACGCGGCTGGTGGTGGAACCGGCGGCCGGATCCTCTGCCGTGGCATGACGCCTGACACCCCGGGCAGCAGTGGGCCAGCGGTTCAAAGCGTGCGCCGAGCCCGTGGGAACCGGGCCGAATCGCGACTAAGGTGTCCGGTTACCGCTGGTGGGGAGCCGGCGGACGAACGGTTGTGTGGGGCGATGGTGTCCCTGGGGAGGACGTGTACCGCCATGAGTCGTCGTTCCAGCGGACTGGCCGGGATCTGGGCCGAGGCGCAGCGCCAGCAGCAGCGGCAGCGGGAGGCGCAGCTGCGCTCGCAGGTGCAGCGTCAAAGGGACGCGGAGCGGCAGCAGCGGGCCCACGAGCGCGACATGGCGCGCGGCCATCGTGAGCAGCAGGCGGCGTACCGGCGGCACCGGGAGGCGGACGCGCGTCGCCGCACCGAGGAGCTGGACGCGCGGGTCGCGGCCCTGGGGGGTCTGCTGGCCGCCGGGTGCCGGGCTCCGGCGTTCCGGTCGGCCGCGCTCGTCCGGCCGGAGCAGATCGAGGCGTTCGCCCCCGGCCCGCTGGCCCGGCCCCTCGCGATGCCGGACCCGAACCAGTACCAGGCGCAGGGTGGTTGGGGCCTGGGGGCGCATCGGCGTGCCCAGGCGCAGGACGAGGCGCGGGCCCGGTTCGAGCGCGACTGGCACGCCGCGCAGGCCGCCGAACAGCAACGGCAGCGGCAGTTGGCGACGTACCGGCAGCAGTACGACCAGTGGGCGGGCGCGCAGCTGGCGGAGATACGCCGTCACAACGCCGCGATAGCGGAGATGGCCGCGGCGCTCCGCGACGGGGACCCGGACGCGGCCGTGGAGTACTTCTCCGCGGCGCTGTACGCGTCCTCGGCCTGGCCCGAGGCGATGCCGCGGCAGCTGTCCGCCGCCTACGACCCGTCCGGGCGGCAGCTGGTGGTGAACTGGGAACTGCCCGCGTACGACATCGTCCCGGAGGCGAAGTCGGTGCGCTACGTGCCGTCCGCCGACCAGGACAAGGAGACGGCACGCCCGGTCGCCCAGCGGCGGGCGCTGTACCGCGACGTGCTGGCGCAGTGCCTGCTGCTGGTGCTGCGCGACCTGTTCGCGGCCGACGAGTTCGGGGCGCTGGAGTCGGTCGCGCTGAACGGCTTCGTGGACGACCACGATCCGGCGACCGGCCGGCGTGCCGAGATCGTCCTGGCGACCGTCATGGCCGCCCGCCCGGCCTTCGCCGCGCTGAACCTGGAACAGGTCAACGCGGTGGACTGCCTCGTGGACGGCCTCCGCGGTCAGCTCTCCGCGCGTCCCGACCAGCGCGCCGCGGTCAGGCCGGGGCGGCTGCCCGGCGACGTCGGCGGGGACGTCGTCACACACGGAGGGGACGACGAGCCGGACCTGTACACCATGGATCCGATCGCCTTCGAGTCGCTGGTCGCGGACCTGTTCCGCGCCATGGGGATGCGCGCGGTGACGACGCAGCGCTCGAACGACGGCGGCGTCGACGTCGAGGCGGACGATCCCACCCCGATACGGGGCGGGAAGATCGTCGTGCAGGTCAAGCGCTACCGCAACACGGTCCCGCCGACCGCGGTCCGCGATCTGTACGGCACCGTGCAGGACGCGGGCGCCAACAAGGGCGTGCTGGTCACCACCTCCGGGTTCGGCCCGGGGTCCCGTACGTTCGCGAACGGCAAGCCGCTGGAGCTGGTGTCCGGCGGCGAACTGGTCGACCTGCTGCACCGTCACGGGCTGCGCGGCAGGCTGGGCGACGGCGGGTCCGGCGCGTCCGGCGGTCCCGGTCGGCGGCCCGCTCCGGAGCGCGCGGCCGGCGAACAGCCCGTCGATCACAACGTGCTGGGCATGTCGTGGTCGGGCGCCGTCGCCGTGGACGTGTGCGCACTCGTCTGCCGGGGGTCCCGGGTACTCAGCGACGACCACTTCGTCTTCTACAACAACCCCGGGACCCCCGAGGGGGCGGTCCGCTCGGTCGGCGACGCGGCGCCCGACAAGGCGGCGCTCCGCGTCGCCTTCGACGCGCTGCCGGAGCGGGCCGACCGGCTCGTCCTCGTGGCGGCGGTCGATCCCGTCGCCGACCCCCGGGCGGACCTGTCGGGTTTCACCGACGCGGGCATCCGGCTCCTGGACGCCTCGGGCACCGAACTCGACCGCCTGGAGGTGTCCGACGGCCGCCCGGGCGAGACCGCGCTGGTCCTCGGTTCGTTCCGTCGTCGCGCCACCGGCGACTGGGACTTCGTCATCGGCGGCAAGGGCTACGCCGGAGGCCTGGAGGCCCTGGTCCAGGAGTACGGCATCGAGGTGGCCTAGGCGTCCGGGAAGCCCGTACGGCCCGGGGTCGGCGCGTTCGTTCGTCGCCCGTCCGGAACGATCACGGGGGAGGAGGCGCTACCGGGATCACGGCGGGGAGAGCACCGAGCGGAGCTGTCTGCGGGAGCTGACCCCGAGCTTGGCGAACACGTTGCCGAGGTGCCACCCCACCGTGCGCGGGCTGATGAACAGCTGGGCGGCGATCTCGCTGTTGGTGTACCCGTCCCTGGCCAGCCCGGCGATCTGGGACTCCTGGCCGGTGAGTTCGGTGGCGGTGTCGACCACCCGCTTCCGTACGGTCTCCCCCGTCGCCAGAAGCTCCCGGCGGGCCCGTTCGGCGAAGCCGTCCGCTCCGAACCGGCTGAACGCCTCGTAGGCGGCGCGCAGTTGGGTGCGGCTCTCCCGGCGGCGGTTCTGGCGGCGCAGCCACTCGCCGTACACCAGACGGGCGCGGGCGAGGTGGACGGCGATCCGGCAGTGCTCGAGGCGGTCGATCGCCTCCCGGTGGAGCGCGTCCGCGGCCCGGTCGTCGCTCAGCAGGGCGCGTGAGCAGGCCTCCACACCGAGCGCCCACTCGGTGCCGGCGGCGCGTGCACGGTGCGAGAGCCTGTCCAGCGCCGACGCGGCGGTCTGCGGCCGCCCGCTGCGGGCGGCGGCCTCGATCAGTTCGAACAGGGCCCATCCGAGGAATCCCGGGTCCTCGTACCGGCAGACGTGCGTCGCGGCGGCCAGGGCGGCGTCGTAGTGGCCGAGGCCGTTCTCCAGGACAGCGGTGGCGTACTCGGCCAGGCTCAGCGCGCGGCCCTCGCCCCGGGCCGCCACCTCGTCGGCGGTGGCCCGGATGAGGTCCCGCGCCGGGGACTCCTCGGCACGCCAGGCGGCGAGCAGCAGTGAGGTGTACATCATGGGTACCCCGCCCACCGCCTCCGAGATCGCCGTCGCCTCGTCGATCAGGGCCTCGGCGGTGCAGAACCCGCCGGCGAACACGTGGAAGCACGCCTGGTACGTCAGCGCCATCGGGAGCACGGCGAGCGCCCCGGCCTCGCGGGCCATGCCCACGGCGCCGGTCGCCAGTTCCTGCCACGCGTCGTCGTCCCACAGCTCCGGCGCGAGGGGCTCCGGGGTCACCCGGCAGGCCAGCCACATCCAGCGCCTGTCCGCATCCGTCGCTCCCGCCCCCTGCTCCTGCCGGACCACGTGCAGCGCCCGCCGGACCTCGCCGGCGGCGGCGTGGCCGTCGATGACCAGGCCCGCCATGCTGTCCAGAAGGACGTCGACCATCCGCGGCGGGGACGACGGCGGCGGTCCCGCGCGGGCCGCCTCCGCCACCTCGCGCAGCCCGGGGCCCGTGCTCAGCCGGCCGGCGAACATCGCCGCCCCGAACGCCTCCAGCAGGGTGTCACGGGCCAGAGCGCTGTCGAGCGGCGCGAGCCGGTGCGCGGCGTCGAGCAGCAGGCCGGGCGCGTCGCCGCCCCGCACCTGCGAGAACACCAACCGCGCCCGCAGCCGCTCCAGCCTCGCACACTGCAGGTCGTCGAGCGGGCCGGCCTCCGCGACCGCCAGCAGGTCGTGGGCCTGGTCGGCCCCGCCGGCGTCGACGGCGGCCTGCGCGGCGGCCAGCGCACGGTCGACCCGGCGGGCGGGACCGGGCGTCAGCTCCGCCGCCCGCCGCAGGAACGCGGCGGCCGCGGCGGCTCCGCCCCTGCCCTGGGCCCGGCCCGCCGAGCGCTCCAGGTCGACGGCGACGCTCTCTTCGGGCCGGGCCGCCGCGTGGGCGCGGTGCCACGCCCTGCGATCGGGATCGAGGTGCGGATCGGTGGCCTCGGCCAGCGCCCGGTGCGCCACCCGGCGATTCGGCACCGGCGTCCTTCGGTAGACGGCCGAGCGCACCAGGGGGTGGTGGAACCGCACCCTGGCCCCGAACTCCACCAGTCCCGCGGCCTCGGCCGGGGCCGCGGCATCCGCGGGTATCCCCAGCAGGCCTGCCGCACGCCAGAGCAGGCCCACGTCCCCGGTCGGCTCGGCCGCGGCGGTCAGCAGGAGCCGCCGGCTGTCCTGGGGCAGGGAGCGGAACCGCTGGTGGAAGGCGGCTTCGATGCCGTTCGCGACAGGGCGGCCCTCGGGAAGCCAGAATCCGCCCGCCAGCTCGGCGGGACCGAGCGCGCTGGGGAGCTGCAGCAGGGCCATGGGGTTGCCGTGCGCCTCGGCGACGATCCGATCCCGAACCAGGGGATCCAGGGGTACGCCCACGACCGAGGCCAGCAGGGCCCGTGCGTCGCGCTCGCTGAGACCGCCGACGACCAGCTCCGGCAGACCGGCCAGGGTGCGGTCGCCGTCGGGCTCCCGCACCGCGAAGACCAAAGCGATCGATTCGGCCATCAGCCGCCTGGCGACGAACGCCAGGGCCTGTCCGGACGCGTCGTCCAGCCACTGCGCGTCATCGACGAGGCAGGCCAGCGGCCGGGCCTCGGCGACGCGGGCCAGCAGGCTGAGCACGGCCAGTCCCACCAGGAACCGGTGCGGCGCCGCCCCCTTCGGCTCTCCCCCGCCCTCCCGCAGACCGAACGCGACGGACAAGGCGTCCCGCTGCGGTCCGGGCAGCTCGTGGAGCCGGTCCAGCATGGGCGCGCAGAGCTGGTGGAGGCTCGCGAACGGGAGCTCCATCTCCGACTCGACGCCCGCCACACCGACGGTACGGAACCCGGAGGCCCGCCGGGCGGCATGGTCCAGGAGGGCCGTCTTGCCGATCCCCGCCTCACCGCGGAGCACCAGGACCGCGCTGCTGCCCGCCCCCGCCGTGGTCAGCACCCGCTCCAGCGCGGCCAGCTCCGGACCCCGGCCGTGAAGTGCGACCTGTGTGTCGACGACGGGTGCGCCCATGGACCGACTTCCTGATCCGCTCCTGGTGCGTCGCACGGCCCGTGCGACCGCTGCGATCGGATGCGCCGCGGTCGGCGTGGCGCCGTCCGCCGGACGCCGGGCGGGCTTTCGCGGGATCCGCCCGACGTGCACATTTTATCCCTTTTGTGCATGCCGTCCGCTGTCCAGGCCGGGGGCCCCTCCCGCCCCCGGGGGTCCGGCCCCGGGGCGGACCCCCGGGGGTTCCCCTGGGGCGACGCGCACCCCGCGGATCCATCGTGGACCGGTCGGTGTGCAGCGAGCCGCCGACGACAGCAAGGAGAACCACATGTCTGTGACCCCCGAAGAGACAGCGATCCGCCCGTTCACGTTCGAGTTCCCCGATGCGGTACTCGAGGACCTGCGCGCGCGGATCGTGGCGACGCGCTGGCCCGAGAGGGAGACCGTCGCAGATCAGTCCCAGGGCACGCAGCTCGCGACGATCCAGGAGCTCGCACGCTACTGGGCCACCGAGTACGACTGGCGCAAGGTCGAGGCGAAGCTGAAGGCCGTACCGCATTTCATCACCGAGATCGACGGGCTGGACATCCACTTCATCCACGTCCGTTCCCGGCACGAGAACGCCCTGCCCCTGATCGTCACGCACGGGTGGCCCGGGTCGGTCGTCGAGCAGCTGAAGATCATCGAGCCGCTCACCGACCCCACCGCGCACGGCGGCGACGCCTCCGACGCCTTCCACGTGGTGATCCCGTCGATGCCCGGCTACGGCTTCTCGGGCAAGCCGACCGCGAAGGGCTGGGGTCCCGAGCGCATCGCGAGCGCCTGGGGCGAGCTGATGAAGCGCCTGGGCTACACCAAGTACGCCGCGCAGGGCGGCGACTGGGGCGCGGTCGTCACGGACCTCATGGGCGTGCAGGAGCCCGAGGGCCTGGTCGGCATCCACACCAACATGCCCAAGGTGGTTCCGCCCGCCATCGAGGCGGCGATCGTGGCCGGCAACCCGCTGCCGTCCGACGTCGT
This sequence comes from Streptomyces sp. MI02-7b, assembly GCF_033793585.1. Taxonomy (NCBI): domain Bacteria; kingdom Bacillati; phylum Actinomycetota; class Actinomycetes; order Kitasatosporales; family Streptomycetaceae; genus Streptomyces; species Streptomyces sp. MI02-7b. The sequence continues at coordinate 67,418 of NZ_JARAWX010000016.1, forward strand.
TCTGGCCAACGACGAGGAGAAGGCGGCCGTCGCGCAGCTGGACTTCGTGTACCGGCACGTCTACTACGCCTACATGATGGGCTCGCGCCCGCAGTCGCTGACCGCGTTCGCGGACTCCCCCGTCGGCCTGGCCGCCTTCATGCTCGACCACGACGCGGCCAGTCTGGCCCTCATCTCCCGGGCCTTCGACGGAGTGGCCGAGGGCCTGTCCCGGGACGACGTCCTGGACAACATCACGCTCTTCTGGCTGACGAACACCGCGGTGTCCGCGGCTCGTCTCTACGCGGAGAACACGTCACCGTTCTTCGGTGCCAAGGGCGTCAGGCTCCCGGTCGCGGTGAGCGTCTTCCCCGACGAGCTCTACCAGGCGCCCAAGAGCTGGGCCGAGCAGGCCTACCCCAACCTCGTCCACTACAACCGGCTCCCCAAGGGCGGCCACTTCGCCGCCTGGGAGCAGCCGGAGCTCTTCGTGAACGAGGTCCGCACGGGCCTGCGGTCGCTTCGGTAGCCGACCGGCGGTTCTCCCGGTGCCCCGCCACGTCGGCGTGGCGGGGCACCGGGGCCGGCGCGTGCCCGTGGATCAGTGGGCCGTCCACTTCTGGCCGGCGGCGGAGCCGCACGTCCACAGGTGCAGCCTGGTGCCGTTGGCACCCGAGGCGTCCTCGAGGGTGACGCACTTGCCGGCCTGCAGATTGACCAGCCGGTGCGCGGAGTCGAACCGGAACTGCTGGGCGCCGGTGCCGTTGCAGTCGGCGAGCTGGATCCCCGCCCCGTCGTCCCGTGAGCCGTTCACGACGTCCAGGCACCGGCCCACGGACCGGATGCTGGTGTCCGGCATGACCTGCCAGGTCTGCTGGGGGCTCCCTGTGCAGTCCCACACCTGCAGCGGCGTGTTGTTCGGGGTGCTGTTGTCGATGCAGCGGCCGGAGGCGGGGTTGAGGATGGCCCCGTCCGGCACGGTCTCGTCCGCCGGGGCGCCGGTGGACGAGGTGCCCGCCGTGGGCTGCTGCGCGGTGCCGCCGGGCTTCCCGGCTCCGCCCGGCTTCTCGTTCCCGCCGGTCCGGTCCGGGGACGGGGTGGAGCCGGCGCTGTCACCGGCGCTCGCGCTGGTCCCGGGCGATCGCCGCGGACTGTTCGGGGCGGAGGGCGACAGCGCCGCGGACGGGCTCGCGGGGGCCGTGACGTCCCCGGGGATCCGGTCGCCCGAGGCGGCGTCGGTGATGGTGACCGTCGCCGCGCCCCGGCCGTCGCCGTCGACGGCGCGCACGGCGAAGGGGACGCATGCGAGGACGCCCACGGCCAGGACCGCGCCGATGAGGACGGTCCTGCGGGACCGTGGGCGAGGAGCGGAGGGCGCCGCCGCGCCGGCCGCGGCCTGGGCGGCTCCCCCGCCGCCGGTCTCCTCGGTCGCCGGGCGCGGCGCGAACGCGAGCCCCGCCGCGAACCCGTCGGCGAACGTGGACCCGGGCGCCCCCGAGGGGTCCTCGGGCTCCTCGGGGATCTCCGCGGCCCGCCGGGAGCGCTCCGTCACGGTCCGGCCGTCGGTCCAGTCCGCGGGCGTCGCACTCGTACTGGCGGCTGCCTCGGCGATAGCGGTCGTCCTCTGCGTCCGGCGGGGCAGCGGCGTGGAGCCTGCGGGCGGCGCCGCCCGGGTCCCGTCGGCTGCCGCCGTCCCGTCGTTGGGAGAAGCCGTCATTGCGTCCTTCCAGGATCAGAAGTGGCGAGAAGAAGCCCGGCCGCACGAACAGGGAATCCGCCCGCTCGTCCGTCCTCGGGCACCCCGCGCCGGCGGACCGGCCGACCGCGGGCGGCCGGAAGGCGTGCGGGGACCCCTTCTGCCTGGGGGACGCAGATACGGCGAGGGGCGCCAGCCGTGCTGCGCCTTGTGCCTTGGAGTACGGCGCCTCGGGGAGCGCCACACGGACCCTAGCACTCGGCGTCCGCTGACACGGTGTGGGAGGTGGCACACTCCTCTGCCGGGCGGGCGTCCCGCAGGCCGGTCCACCGGCCAGGTCACGACGTGACCCGCGGATCCTCCACACCCGGGGCGAGTTGCGGCAGGCGCGGCGGGCGGGAGGCCGCACCGCACGCCCTCCGGCCAGGACCCCGTCTCGCAGTGCCACGGTGTGCGTGCGCACGGTCGCGTGTCACACCGTCTCGGCCGCGAGTCCTCACGCCGGAGGCGGCCGCGAGACCCGCGGGCGGACGGAGTGGTGCGCCTGCCTCGACATGACCCGCACGGAGCACGGCATCGACGTGCCCGTCCCCGCCGCACGGGACCGCATCGGCCGGCACGCGAGCCCGGACCGGTGGCACGACTGGTGAGGGGCGGGCCCCCGGCGCGCGGTCGGCGACGGCCCGCGCCACGACCGGCCCGCCGCCTCGGCCTCACGCCAACGGCCAGAGCTGTGAGGCAGGTCGGTGTGGCGCGTCGTCGCGATCAGCGGGATGCGGCGGGTCGGCAGGATGCGGCCGCGCCGCCGCCCGCTCGCACAGGGCGAGGCCGCAGGGCTGACGGCCCGCCCGGTCAGGGGAACGACGGTCCTGCCGTTCACCCGGCGCGGGGCCGGGGGGGACGCGGGGGTCGCCGGACGGGGGCGCGCCGACCAGTTCGTCGAGCGGCACCCGGTGTGCCCGGGCGATCGGCAGCAGCAGTTCGAGGCTCGGGCGGCGCCCACCGGTCTCCAGCCGGGACAGCGTGCTCTTCGAGATGCCGGTGGCCTCGGACAGTACGGCCAGCGCGACGCCCCGCCCGGTGCGCAGGCGCTTGAGCCGGGGGCCGACCTCGGCGAGGGTGGCGGCGATCGCCGGTGAGTGCTCCACGCTGCCATTCCACCGCGCCCGTCCCGGGGTCGGCGATCCGGGTCGCCGTTCAGTCCGTGAGCCGGGTGTCCAGCACCGTCTCCAGCCGGGCCTTGGGCTCCTCGGCCCGGGTCTGGTCCAGCCGCAGGCGCGCGGCGCGCCCCCGCAGGGTCAGTGTCATCAACTGGTTGCCGAACCAGGGGCCGCCGAGCCTGCTCCACGTCAGGGAGGTCGCGGGGGCGCGGCCGTGGCGGGTGAGGGCGCGGCCGAGGAGGCGGGCGGGCCGGGTCCACGCGAGACGGAAGGCGACGCGCATGAAGCCGGGGATCGTGTTGTGCACCGGCGAGCAGGTCAGTTGGAGGACCCGGGACCGCATGGGGGTGCCGGACCGGTGGGCCTCGGCGGTGTAGGCGTGGTGGACGTCGCCGGACAGGACGCAGATCGTGGCGGGCGCGTCGGGGTGGTCGGCGGCGGCGGTGAGCAGCCCGGCCAGGTCGTCGAAGGAGTTGGGGAAGGCCGACCAGTGCTCCAGGTCGCCGGCCCGGCGCAGGCGTTCGCCGCGCCGGCTCCAGCGGTGGCCGCGGTTGCCGCGGACGAGGGCGGAGCTCCACGCCTCGACGTCGTGGACGGCGTGCGGGAGCAGCCAGGGCAGCGACGTGCCGATGAGCAGGTGGTCGAACGCCCCGTCGGGGTGGATCTGCCGGCGCAGCCAGTCGAGTTCGTCCGGGTCGAGCATGGCGCGCCGTTCCTCGGCCAGGACGCGGGCGGCGCGGGAGTCGACCATGAGCAGCCGGGTGCGGCCGAGGTCGCGGCGGTAGCTCCAGCGGTTGTGCGCGGGGTCGGCGTCGGAGCGGGCGGCGAAGGCGCGCAGCAGCTCGGTGCCGTCGTCCTCCGCCCGTATCGCCGCGAGGAGTTTGTCACCCGCGAGTTCGGCGGGGCTGAGGTTGCCCAGGTGCTGGTGCACCCAGTACGAGGCGAGGCCGCCGACGATGCGCTCGTTCCACCATGCGGTGTCGCGCATGTCGGCGCGCCAGCTGTGCGAGGTGTTCCAGTCGTCGATCACGTCGTGGTCGTCGAAGATCATGCAGCTGGGCACGGTGGACAGCAGCCAGCGGATGTCGGGATCGAGCCAGGACTCGTAGTAGAGGTGGGTGTATTCCTCGTAGTCGGCGACCTGGTCCCAGGGCGGTTCGCCCAGGTCGCGGCGCCGGGCGAGCCAGGCGCGGGTGGCGGCGGAGGTCTCGTCGGCGTAGATCTGGTCGCCGAGCAGGACGAGCAGACCGGGTCGGGGCGCGGTGCCCTCGGCTATGTGGTGGGCGAGGGTGTCGAGCGCGTCCGGTCCGATCGGGTCGGGCTCGTCGGGCGGCGGGGCGGCCCAGCGGCAGGAGCCGAACGCGACGCGGAGCTCGCCGTCCTCGCCGGCCGGGGTGTCGATGGTGCTGGGCGGATAGGAGGACCCGGCCAGGGGCCAGACCTCGCGGCCGTCGAGCAGCACCCGGTACGGGGTGCTGGCGCCGGGGCGCAGTCCGGTGACGGTCACGATGGCGTAGTGGTGCCCGGCGATCTGCCAGGTGCGTTCGCTGCCGGCGGAGCCGTCGTCGCAGCGGATCTCGGCGGTGGCGGGGCGGTCGGCCTCCAGCCAGACGGTCGCGGTGTCCTCGTCCACGTATCTGAGCAGCGGGCCCAGGCGCAGCTCTGCCATGCGGTCGGCCTTCCCTCCGTCGTCACTGGGTACGGACGTCGGAGGGAAGGCATGAGTTCCCGCTCGCGGTCCCGGCGGCCGGACGGTGGGGGGAGGACAGCCGGCCGCGGGGGTCAGCAGCCGCTGAGGACGCTGGTGAGCTTGTTCTTCTCGGCGGTGTCGACGGACAGGCCGTAGTAGTACTTCACCTGGACCCAGGCGCGGACGTAGGTGCAGGCGTAGGCGGTGCGCGACGGCATCCACGTGGCCGGGTCCTGGTCGCCCTTGGCCTGGTTCACGTTGTCGGTGACGGCGATGAGCTGCGGGCGGGTGAGGTCGTTGGCGAAGGACTGGCGGCGGGCGGTGGTCCACGCGGAGGCGCCGGAGTCCCAGGCCTCGGCGAGCGGCACGAGGTGGTCGATGTCCAGGTCGGAGGCGGCGGTCCAGGTGGCGCCGTCGTAGACCGAGTACCAACTGCCGCTGGTGGCCGAGCAGGAGGAGTTGGTGACCACGCCGCTGCCGTCGCGCTTGAGGACGGTCTCACGGGTGTCGCAGGCACCGCTGATGGTGATCCAGTGCGGGAAGAGGTCGCGGTCGTAGCCGGTGCGGTTCTCGGCGGCGACCTTGAGCGACGCCAGGTAGCTGCGGGCGGTGGCCGCGCTGACGGGCGTGGGGAGCGCGGCCTGGGCGGCGGGCCCGTTGAGGGTGCCGAGGGTGGCGAACAGGCTGGTGAGAGCAGCGAGCAGACCGAGGTATCGACGCGCGTAGACACCGGGGCGCGTGAAGGCGAGGCGTATCCGGGACATGGAGAACTCCCTGTGACGTGGGGGTGTTCGGCCGATGGAGCCGACGGCCATCCTTGTGTCGCTACGTTTCGTGGGGGCGTGCGGCAGGTAACAGCCTGCCGACATGAACACGTCATGTCGAGAGGTGCGGCACGAGCGATCCACCGCCGCCCCGATGTGGCGTCGGTCACACCACTCGCCGGCCGGGGCCCGCGCCCTCCCCGCCCAACCCCCGCCCCGCTCAAGCGTCTTGGCCCCGCTCCCCCGGTGGACGGCCCCGGCAGGCACGCCCGGGCAGCCGGTAGACTGGGAGCAGCAGAAGGGGAGTAGCTCCTCGCCGGACCGTCGACATACTGCCCGTCCGTCGCCCGTCCACCCGCCGGTGGAATGTGCTCACGCACAACGGATGACGGCCAGGCCGGCGCCCGGAGCCCGGTACACGCGTCATCGTCGCCCGCGAGGCACGGCGGCGGACCGGGCCAGCGAGACCTTCGGCCGCAGTGTCAGACGCTGCCGTGCCGAAGCGACCCCTTTCACGGAGTTCCTGGTGCGGCCCGAACCCAGAGGAACCAGTCCGTTGTTCAGCCTCACCGTCGCCGCCATCACCTTCGGCGTCATCTTCCTGGCCGAGTTGCCCGACAAGACCGCGCTGGCCGGTCTGATGCTCGGGACGCGCTACCGCGCCTCGTACGTCTTCTGCGGCGTGGCCGCGGCCTTCCTGGTCCACGTGGCACTGGCCATCGCCGCCGGCAGCGTGCTGACCCTGCTCCCCCACCGCTGGGTGCAGGGCGTGGTGGGCCTGCTCTTCCTCGCGGGCGCGGCCGTGCTGCTGTTCAAGAAGGACGAGGACGAGGAGGAGGTCAAGGCCCCGGCCGACCAGAGCTTCTGGAAGGTCTCCGGCGCCGGCTTCATGCTCATCCTGGTCGCCGAGTTCGGCGATCTCACGCAGATCATGACCGCCAACCTGGCCGCCCGCTACGACGACCCGGTCGCCGTCGGACTCGGCGCCGTGCTGGGACTGTGGGCCGTCGGCGCGATCGGCATCCTGGGCGGCCGCACCCTCATGAAGTACGTTCCCCTGCGGCTGATCACCAAGGTCGCGGCGGCCGTGATGCTGCTGCTGGCCGGCTTCAGCCTGTACGAGGCGTTCGCCGGCTGAGTCCCGGGCCCGCGCGCCTGTCGCGGATCAGTTCCCGGAGCGCTGCCCGGCCCCGGCCGCCCCCGCGGCCGGGGCGGGGAGGGCGACCCCGGTCAGGCGCTCGGCCTCGGCCCACAGGCGGGCGTTGACCGCGGGGTCCTGGGCCCGGCGGGTGATGCGGGCCGGGGCGGAGGGACCCACCAGACCGAAGCGCCCGCCCGGCCCGTAGTAGCCGCCGTCGACGGCGTCCGGACCGGTCGCCGCGTACAGCAGCGGCTCGGTACCGGGCTCGACGGCCTGCGAGGGCAGCAGCGCGTTGAGGGCGCGAAGGGCCGGGTTCGGCCGGTACGGCGTCTCGCGCCCCAGGCTCGCACCGGCGGTCTGCAGGTTGGTGCGGGTGTAACCGGGGTGCGCCGCGGTGCTCAGCAGGTGCCAGCCGCGCTCGGCGGCGAGGCGGGCGAGGTGGACGCTCATGATCAGGTCGGCGAGCTTGGACTGGCCGTAGGAGAGGAACGGGTTGTAGCGGCGGCGCTCCCACTGCAGGTCGTCGAAGGCGATACGGCCGAAGTTGGCGGTGCCGCTGCTCATCGTCGCCACCCGGGGCGCGGGCGCGGCGAGCAGCGCGGGCAGCAACCGCACGGTGAGCGCGAAGGGGCCGAGGAAATTGCTGCCCATCTGCAGCTCGAAACCGTCCGCCGTGGTCATCCGGGTGGGCGGGGACATCACCCCGGCGTTGTTGACCAGCAGGTCCAGCGGGGTGCCGTCGGCCGCGATCGCGTCGGCGAACGCCTCGACGGAGGCCAGGTCGGCCAGATCGACCCGGCGCACCTCCAGCCGGGCGTGCGGGTGCCGGGCGAGGATCTCGGCGCGGGCCTGCTCGCCCTTGGCGGGCGTGCGCACGGCCAGGACGACCCGGGCACCGGCCTCGGCGAGACGGCGGGCGGCCTCCTTGCCGGTACCGCTGTTGGCTCCGGTGACGACGGCGAAGGTGCCGGTGCGGTCGGGGACGTCGTACATGGGAACTCCCGGGAGCGAGGACGGGCCGAGCATCAACAGACCGGTGGTCCGTTGAACGCGACGTTAGCAGACCCCCGGTCCGATAACAACAGACCGGTGGTCCGTAGATGGGGTCATGGCAGGCCCGGCCGCCGACCGACGCAGGGCAGTTCGATCACACGAGGCCGTTCGGCCGGACCGCTCCGTGCCGTGCGACCCGGCAGCACGCAGGCCACCGCACACGAACGCAAGGTCACCGCCGAGAGCGTGCGCTTGGCCACCGCGGCGGTCATGGTCACGGGCGCCATCCGGCCTGACGGCGCGCGCCATCGGGCCGGACGGTACGCCGGGGCCGCGACGCGGTCAGGCGGCCGGACGCCCGAACTCGCTCAGCGCGTCCTCGACGATCGCCTCCAGGCGGGCGTGGTGGGCGCCGCGCCAGTACAGCCGCTCGCACGCCGTGCAGCGCGCGAAGACGTCGTAACTGCGGCGCGTGCCCTGCTCCAGGTGGTCCAGGACGGCGTGCTTGTCGGCGTCCTCCAGTTCCCCGTTGCAGGCGGTGCAGCGCGTCCACGGCGCCAGTTCCGGGGCGAACCGGCTCAGCACGTCGCGCAGTTGCTCGTCGGGCCGGTCGCTGTAGACGTACGCGCCGGCCCACAGCTCGCGCCGCCGCAGCAGCCCGCGGTCCCGGGAGAGCAGCACGCGCCGCTCCGCGGCCGAGCGCCGCGCCAGCGCCGGGTCCCCGATGTCCTCGCTCTCGTACGCGGCGTCCACGCCCAGCAGCCGCAGCCGCCGCGCCAGGGTGCCCAGGTGCACGTCGAGCAGGAAGCGCAGCGGCGCTCCGGGCACCGCCTGCGGGCGGGTGACGGGGCACACGTCCACATGCTCCCCGGCGCGCGGCACGTGCGAGAACGGCGCCTCGCGGCCGTCGACCACCAGGCTGCCCACCTCGGTGAGGGGCACGCCCAGCGACTCCACCACATGTCCGAGCGAGGACACCCCGTCGGTGACCACGCTCGTCCGTCCCTCACGCCGCGGGGCCGCGGCGAAGAGCCGCAGCCCGGAGGCGAAACTGATCCCGATCTCCGGCCCGCTCACCCCGTCAGCATGTCACCGCGCCGGGCGGATCACACGCAGGTTTTCCGGCCGCGTCTCGCCGGACGTCAGCCGATGCGCAGGACGAGACCGCCCTCCGGGGCGGTCTCGACGCGCACCTGCTCCAAGGAGTCCACGTGCACGGTGGGCGCGTGCGCGGCGGCACGCGGGCCGACGCCGACCACGCGCATGCCGGCGGCCTTGGCGGCGGCGATTCCGACCTCGGAGTCCTCGAAGACCACGCAGTCCTCCGGGCCGAAGCCGAGCTCCGCGGCGCCCTTGAGGAAGCCCTCGGGGTCCGGCTTGCTGGCGCTGACGCTCTCGGCGGTGATCATCACGTCGGGCAGCGGCAGCCGCGCGGCACCCATGCGGGCGCGGGCCAGGGCGTCGTCCGCCGAGGTGACCAGGGCGTGCGGCAGATCCCGCAGCGCGGCCATGAAGGCGGGGGCACCGGCGATCGGCACGACGCCGTCCACGTCGGCGGTCTCCTCGGCCAGCAGGCGCTTGTTGTCGGCGAAGTTCTCCGCCATGGGACGCTCCGGGAGGAGCACGGCCATCGTGGCGTAGCCCTGGCGGCCGTGGACCACCCGCATCACGGCGTCGCCCTCCAGGCCGTGCTCCGCGGCCCAGCGGCGCCAGCAGCGTTCGACGACCGCGTCGGAGTTCACCAGCGTCCCGTCCATGTCCAGCAGCAGCGCGCGGGCGGGGACGGCGGTGGACGACGACATGGGGGCTCCCTCGGAAGAACAGGACAAGTGGCCCGCCCGCCGGTCAGGGGAAACGGGCGGAACCACTTTGTTCCTACACGATACAAAACCGTGCGGGCATCGCGCCAGGGGGCCCCTCGCTCCGCGTCAGGTACGCGCCGGCAGGACCGCGTCCGCCGACATCTCCCACAGCCTCGCGGCCGCCTCCGGGTCCAGGGCGTGCGCCGCGACCCCGCCGTGCACACCCGGCCGGTGCGGCAGCGCCTCGTTGGCGTCCTCGAAGTAGCGGCCACCCACCCCGTCGAGCGCCGGCCAGGTCGCGACCAGGACGGACGTCGCCGCGCCCTGCTCGCGGGTCTTGAAGGTATAGCCCCCGTTCGCGACCGCGCCGTCCAGGGCCTCCTTGCTCATGTGGCGGCTCAGCCCCGTCTCCAGGATCGCGCCGGGGTGCACGGCGTTGACGGTGATCCCGTCGTCCGCCCAGCGCCGCTGCGCCTCGACGGCGAAGAGCGCGTTGGCCGTCTTGGAACGGGCGTACGCGACGGACGGGTCGTACGCCTGCCGCAGGAAGTGCGGATCCTCGAAGTCCACACCGGAGCGCAGGTGAGCGATGGAACTCAACGCGACCACCCGCGCGCCGCGGGCCGACGCCAGTGCCGGGTGGAGCCCGGTCGCCAGCGCGAAGTGGCCGTAGTGGTTGGTCGCGAACTGCAGCTCCCAGCCGGACGGCGTACGGGTCTCGGGAGTCATCATCACGCCCGCGTTGTTGACCAGCAGGTGCAGCGGCCCCGACCACGCGGAGGTGAACGCCGCGACCGACGGGAGGTCGGCCAGGTCCAGGTGCGCCACGTGCACCCGCGCGCCGGGGGCCGCCGACGCGCGGATGTCCTCCGCCGCCCGCTCGCCCGCCGCGGTGTCACGCACCGCCAGCGTCACCTCCGCGCCGGCCCCGGCCAGCGCGCGGGCGGTCTCGACGCCGATGCCGGAGGCTGCGCCCGTGACGACGGCACGGCGGCCGGTCAGGTCGACGCCGGCGACGACCTCGGCGGCGGTCGAACTGCCGTCGAAGGGCGTGGTGATACGGGGTGTTCCAGTCATGGGGGGTGCCTTTCCTCGATGCGCGAGGGGCGTCCTGCACGCCCCGGCGACGCTCTCCAGGCAACCAGGGGGTTCCTTGCGGTGGGCGCCGTAACGGGGCCCTGCCAGTTCCCCCTTGGCGCGGTTTTTCCCCGCCCGCCCGCCCTCCCCCAGCCCGGCGCGGTCAGTCACCCCGGCGCGCGTTTCGTGGGGGCCGGGTGCGGGGCCTCCGGGGCCGGCCATTCTGGACAGCACATTTAGGTGCCTCACGCACCCTCAACTGATCACCCCGGGTCATGCACCCACATATGCTCCACAGTCCAGAACACCCACCCTCCCCCAGCCTCCGGCCGGAGGTGCCCCCAACTCCCCCGCCCCCTCCGTAAGTTGTCGCGCCTGTCCCCGGAGGGTGGTGGAGACGGCACCGCGCTCGGGCCACCGTTGGCGCAACGCAGTCCGCGGGGCCCGCCATCGCGCGGCAAGCCGCGGGGGCAAGAGTGCGGCCACCGGGGTCACCCGGACCGCTTCATCCCCCCCACCGGCGCGGACCGCGGGGCCAGCCATCGCGCGGCAGGCCGAAGGGGCGGAGTCAGGCAACCACGGTCACCCCGGACCGCCTGCTCACCCCCACCGGCGCGGTCCGAGGGGGCCAGCCATCGCGCGGCAGGCCGAAGGGGCGGAGTCAGGCAACCGCGGTCACCCGGACCGCCTTCTCACCCCCACCGGCGCGGTCCGAGGGGGCCCGCTGTCTCGCGGCAGGCCGAAGGGGTGGAGTCAGGCAACCGCGGTCACCCCGGACCGCCTCCATACCCTCCACCGGGGATCAGGCGCATATGGAGACGGAGGGGGCGGGGTCGTAGGGGTGGATGTTCTGGACGCTGCGGGATATTTGTGCGCACCATCCGGGCAGGGACGGGATGAGCAAGTGCTGGAAACGCGCGTAAATATCCCAGTCCAGGACGTGCAGCCCCGGAGGCCCCGCACCCGGTCCACCCCGCACGCGCGTCGGGGCGCCCAGACTTCACAGGGCACACGGGCGGGAGGGCGGGAAAAAACTACACGCGGTCCACGGACTGGAACAGGCCATACGTGAAGTGGGCGATCCGCGTCCCCCCGTCAAGGGGATCCGTGAACGCCAGCCGCCACCGCGTCGGCGCATCCCCCTCGAGCGGCGTCGCCGGCGAGAACGCGTGCGCCAGTTCGTCGACCGTGCAGGACCACGGTTCGATCTCGTCGGCCGTCGCGGGCCGCGGGCCCGTCTCCCCCGGGGCGCGCACCAGCCACTCGTTCCAGACCGCGCCGCCGCCGGGCGCGCACAGCACCTCGAAGCGGAGCGTCGGCCAGAGCGGCACGGGCCACAGGGAGGCGGGGCAGAGCAGGTCGCCGACGCAGCGCTGGGCGACGGCTTCGGGCGCGCCGAGCACGGCGCGGTAGCGCCGCTCGCCGCGCGGGAAGCCGCGGGCGTGGCCCCAGGCCTGCCAGCGGCGGTTGGCCTCCCGCATGTCGGTGCGGCTCACGCCGAGCGTGCGCAGCGCCTCCTCGACCAGCTCGGGCCGGTGGTCGGCCATCCGGCGCAGCAGCACGAGCTGGAAGCCCACCGGTCCGAAGTCGTCGATCGCCACGGGACAGATCCTGCCAGCCCCGCACGCCGGGAGGCGCGGCGGGGCTACGCGGTCGCCTCCTCCAGGGCCTTGCGGGTGTTCGGGCCGTAGACACCGTCAGGGTCGCCCGTGACGTGGTGGAAGTACTGGAAGCGGGAGACCGCGCGGCTCACGCCCTGGTCGTACTGGCCGTCGGAGTCGCGGTAGTACAGGCCGGCCTTGCGGAGGCGGTCCTGGAGCTCGACGACCTCGGGTCCGCTGTCGCCGGGCCGGAGCGTGGCGGGGGCGGCGGGGGGCGCGCTGGTGGGGGGCTTGGACGTCGCGGCGGTGGGCGGGGCGGACACGGAGGCGGGGGCGGAGGCCGGGGCGTGCGACGCGGACGGTGTCGCGGTGACGCCCGGGTAGTAGGCGGTGGCCGAGCTCAGCCCCTTGCCCGAGGCCAGGGTGGACGGGCGCTCGCTCGGGGAGGCGGACGCCGACGGGCTGGCCGCGGCGGTCGGCCGGGCGCTCGGCGGCAGTTCGAGCGCGGGCTCGGAGGCGCCGCGGTCCGGGACGGCCTCGGTGCGGTCCGGGACCCGCGTCAGGTGCGCCGTCAGCAGGACGGCACCGACCGCGAGGACGACCGCGGCACCCGCGGCGCCCGCGATCACCGCGGCGCGGCGCGGCCCGGCGGCCCGGCGGCGACGGGCCCGCCCGGCGGGAGCGGCCGCGGCGGTCCCGGCAGCGCCCACCGGTATGTACGGTTCCACTTCGCGCGAGGCCCGCGAGACCGGCACGGGCAGCCGGTCGGCGGACGAGACCGTGCCGAGGTCGATGAAGTCGACGTCCGCCGCGGCGGCTTCCTGGTCGGCGTCGCGCAGCGCCCTGGGCAGTGGTGCCGGCTCCCCGCCGGGCTCGCCGGGATCGGGCCCCGGAACGTACGGCCGCACGCGCAGCGACTCGTACTCGTACTCGTCCTCCGGAGATCCCGGCCCCTGCGACGCCACCGGCGCCCCCTCCCGACGTCCCGACAGTGGCAGTGATTATGCAGACAGGCCGCCACGGCCGCGCAGCCGCCTCCGGCTCCGCCGGTCGTACAAACCGCGCGCATGATGTGGAATGGGTGTGAATCTTCGTGAAGAAGTGACGGGCAGGCGGTACCGGGCACCCCGGTGCCCGAGCGGAGCGACATGGCGCGGGACGACATCGAGGACACCAAGGCCACCGGGGAATCGGCCCCGGCCGGCCCCGTCGAGATCGGCGACCGGCGGGCCGTGCGCCTGGCCATCGGCGCGCTCGCCCTCGGCCTGCTGCTGGCCGCCCTGGACCAGACGATCGTGTCCACGGCGCTGCCCACCATCGTCAGCGACCTCGGCGGGCTGGACCATCTGTCCTGGGTGGTGACCGCCTACCTGCTGGCGTCGACCGCGGCGACCCCCTTGTGGGGCAAGCTCGGTGACATGTACGGCCGGAAGAAGCTCTTCCAGGCCGTCATCGTGATCTTCCTGATCGGCTCGGCGCTGTGCGGCCTGTCCCGCAGCATGGGCGAGCTGATCACCTTCCGCGCACTGCAGGGCCTGGGCGGCGGCGGCCTGATCGCGCTGTCGATGGCGATCGTCGGCGACATCGTCCCGCCCCGTGAACGCGGGCGCTACCAGGGCGTCTTCGGCGCGGTGTTCGGCGCCAGCAGCGTGCTCGGGCCGCTGCTCGGCGGGCTGTTCGTGGACACCCTCAGCTGGCGCTGGGTGTTCTACGTCAACCTGCCGATCGGCCTGGTCGCGCTCGCCGTGATCGCCACCGTGCTGCACATCCCGGTCCGCCGCACCTCGCACCGCATCGACTACTGGGGCATGGCGGTGGTGGCGGCCGCCGCGACCTGCCTGGTGCTGGTGACCTCGCTGGGCGGCACCACCTGGGCCTGGGACTCGTGGCGGATCATCGGGCTCGCCGTGCTCGGCGTGCTGCTCGTCGCGGTGTTCGTGGCTGTCGAGCGGCGGGCGCAGGAACCGGTGCTGCCGCCGCGGCTGTTCCGGATCCGCACCTTCTGGCTCTGCTCGGTGATCTCCTTCGTTGTCGGCTTCGCCATGTTCGGCGCGCTGACCTTCCTGCCGACCTTCCTCCAGGTCGTGCACGGCTACTCGCCGACCTGGTCCGGTGTGCACATGATCCCGATGGTGGTCGGCATGCTGGTGGCCTCCACGGGCTCCGGCCAGATCGTCTCGCGCACCGGGCACTACAAGGTCTTCCCGATCTGCGGGACCGCCGTCACCATCGTCGGGCTGTTCCTGCTGCACCGGCTCGACGAGTACACCGAGGTCTGGGTGCTGAGCACCTTCCTGCTGGTGTTCGGGCTGGGGCTGGGCCTGGTGATGCAGGTGCTGATCCTCGCCGTGCAGAACGCCGTCGGCTACGAGGACCTGGGCACCGCGACCTCGGGCGCGACCTTCTTCCGCTCCATCGGCGCGTCGTTCGGCGTCTCCATCTTCGGCACGATCTTCACCACCAGCCTGGCCCGCGGGATCACCGACGCGCTCTCCGGCCGTACGCTGCCGCCCGGCTTCGACCCCGCGGTCGTGCAGGCCGACCCGCGCGGGGTCTCCGCGCTCCCGGCCGACCTGCGCGGGCCGGTGCTGCACGCGTACTCCACCGCCATCACCGGTGTCTTCCTGTGGGCGGTGCCGGTGTGCGCGGTCGCCTTCGTGCTGGCCTGGTTCCTCAAGGAGGAGCCGCTGCGGCGGTCGGTCACCGTGCCCGACGCCAGCGAGACCATCGGCACCAATCCCGTGAGCCGTTCCTCGCTCGACGAGATCGCCCGCTGCCTGAGCGTTCTCGGCGGCCGCCAGGCCGGCCGCGACCTGTACATCCGCATCATCCGGCTGGCCGGGCTCGACCTGCACCCCGCCTCCGGCTGGCTGCTGCTCTACCTGGCCCGGGCCCGCAGCGCCGACCCCGCGGACCTGGCGCGCCAGACGACCGTCCCGGCGGAGGTCATCGACCGCGCCGCCCGCGAGGTCGAGGAGCGCGGGTACGCGGTGCGCGAGGGCGACCCGCTGGTCCTCACCGAACGGGGCCAGGAGGTCGCCGCGCTGCTGACGGAGGCCCGCCGCAAGCTCCTCGCCGACCTGCTCGGCGACTGGGACCCCGAACGCCACGAGGACCTGGCGGCCCTGCTCACCCGGCTGACCGGCGAGCTGTGCGGCCAGGACCAGGACCGCCCCGGGCACGGCCCGGACCGGGCCGCGTAGCTACCCGCCGTTCGCGAAGCCGGCCAGCGCGGCGAAGTCGCTCCCGCGCAGGCCGATCCGGGGATCGACGTGGTGCAGCAGCGCCGGCGCGGGGTGGTGGGCGGCCACGTACGCCGTGTCCGCCGGGCTCTGCTCGTCGTCCACCCAGGCGAACGGGCGTCCGGCGGCGTGCGCCACGAGCGTCGCCGTCTTCCAGTGCACGAGGTCCGGCCGGTGGGCGAACAGCACGTCGGTGAAGTCGACGTACGGCAGCCGGGGCAGCCCGAGGACCGGGCCGATCCAGGTGTTCGCCTCCGCCATCCACGTGGTCGCCCAGCACAGTTCGTAGCCGAGGGCGAGCAGCGCGGGGCCGTGCGCCGGGTTGAGCCACACCCGCAGCGGCCCCGTCGCCACGCCGACCGGGGGCACGCGCAGCGTCGTGTACCCGTCCGGCCGGCGGGTCGGCTTCGCCGCGTACGGGTTGAGCGGCCCGTCCACGTCCAGGTAGAGCAGCGGCCGGACCGACGACGCGCTCACCGGCTCACGCCCGCCCGGCGCCCTTCAGGCCTGCTTGGGGGCGGCCTGCTGGACGACCTCGAAGGACCACAGCGTCGAACCGGTCGCCGCGGGCTGCGGGCGGCCCTCGCCGCCGCCCTGGTGGGCCTCGCGCATGGAGCCGGACATCCAGTTCTTGAAGTCCTCCTCACTGCGCCAGCGCGTGTAGACCAGGTACTGGTCGGTGCCCTCCAGGGGGCGCAGGAGCTCGAACCACTCGAAGCCGTCGGAGTTCTCCACGGCGCCGGCGCGGGCGGCGAAGCGCTTCTCCAGGACCTCGCGCTGCTCCGCCGGGACGGTCAGGGCGTTGATCTTCACGATGCTCATGTCCCCATCGTGCCAGCCGGAATTCAGGTGCCGGGGCCGGGGCGGGCGTGTCAGGCTGCGCAGCGGTCGGTGAATCGTCCGTACGAAGGAGAGTGTCGTGTCCGAGACCGGTGCGCACGCCGTGTCGGCCCTGTTCCGCGACGGACGGCTGACCGTCGTCCCCCGTCGCGCGGCGCGCCGCGAGCAGGTGCTGCGGCACCTGGCCGAGACGTTGTTCCGGCCCGGCGTGGCCTATGACGAGAGGGAGGTCAACGAGGTGCTGCGCACGGTGCACGACGACTGTGCGGCCCTGCGGCGGTACCTCGTCGACGACGGCTGGCTGGAACGGTCGGCGGACGGCACGGCCTACCGCAGGATCCGCTAGGGCACGTCAGCGGGTCTGTTCGGCCTGCGGCCTGCGCCGCCCGGGCAAGCCGGCGAGCCAGACGCTGACGGCGATGATCCACAGGCCGGCCAGGCCCAGGCCGATGAAGCCGGCGAACGGGACGAACATCAGCACGCCGAGGACGAAGGCGATCCACCCCAGCCAGTGCGGCAGCGGCCCGGAGGACCGGGCCGTGCTGAGCCCGGCCGCCAGCAGCATCACGCCGACCCCGCCGAGGAACGGCATGAACAGGTCGCCGCTGAGCACGTTGAGCGCCTGCAGCGCGCCGCCGCCGACGATCTGCTCGCCCGCCGCCTCGATGAGGCAGAGGGTGAGCCCGGCGCTGATCCAGAAGCCGAGGGCCGCGAGCGCGCCCCCGACGAGGGCGACGTCGGGCAGCCAGCCGGAGCGGTCGGTCCTGGCCAGGGCGTGGCGCAGGCTCCCGGCGAAGAAGACCAGGAAGATCCCGGCGACCAGGAGCAGGTACAGGCCGATGCCCTGGGCGGTGTCGTGCTCGGTGTAGAAGAGCCGGACCGTGAAGCCGGAGCTGCCGACACGGGGTGTGGCGCCCTGGAGGGCGAAGGCGATGGCGGCGAGGATCACGGCCACGAGGCCGTTGAGGGGCCCGAGTCGCATCCGGGGCCTCCGTCCGTGCGTCCGTGCTGCTGCCGCCCCCGGCACCGGCGATGCCCGTAATGATGTTTGCACGGGTGCCAGGGGGCCGCCATCGGCGGACGGGGCCTCAGCGGGCCTCCGCCACCGCCGCCCGGTCGGGGGTGGCCGTGGCCTGGACGGGCAGGGAGACGGGCACGACGGAATGGGTGCGGCGCTCGCGCTGGAAGACGTAGGCCGCGATCGAGCCGGAGCCGATCAGGGCGACGGCGGAGGTGGCGGTGCCGAGCCAGCCGGCGCCGAGCCAGTGGCCGCCCGCGTAGCCGAGACCGACGCTGTACGCGGCCCACACCAGGCTGGCCAGCGCGGACCAGGGCAGGAACTCGCGGACCCTGCGGTGCGAGGCGCCGGCGGTGAGGCTGACCACGGAGCGGCCGGCCGGTGCGAAGCGGGCCAGCACGACGAGCGCGCCGCCGCCGCGGGCCAGGACCGCACCGAGGACCTCCTGGGCGGAGGACAGCCGGCGGGAGTTGGCGACCCGGTGGTCGAGCCAGTCCCCGCCGCGCCAGGCCAGCCGGTACGCTGCCAGGTCGCCGAGGGTCGAGGCGGTGGCGGCGCACAGCAGCAGGACGACCACGTCGAGGATGCCGCTGGCGCCTCCGGCGGTGGTGCCGGCCGTGGCGGCCGAGATGAGCAGGACGCCACTGGGCATCACAGGCACGAAGACGTCGAGCACGATGGACGCGGCGACCAGGGCGTAGATCCACGGTGAGTCGAACAGCGAGCCCGCTCCGGTCAGCACCGTGCCTCCTCTCCCCTCTGGTGCGCGGCGCCCTCCGGGGTGTGTGGCGGTCTCGCGCAGAAGCGGTTTTTCTGCGACCCGCCCTCAGCCGTACAGCCTACGCCAGAGACGCTCCGAGGATCCCCTCGGGGGCGCGTGACGTTTTCCTCATCATCGATGGCGAGGTTGGGGAATAGCACGCGAATTACCGGGGAGTCACCTGGATCACCCTGCGATCGCACCATTCCGCGCGCTCGCCGCGAGGCCGTGACCTCAGCCGATGCATCGCCGCCCGGCAGACCCCCGCCCATGGTCACGATTCGGCACACGTGAGCCGACGGAAGAACGGAAGCCCTCGGATCTACCCAAGTCGCTCATTCCGGATTCTCATCCATACGAGTGAGTGCAGGCCGCTCCGTCCCCTGGGTAGCTTCCGTGAGGACAGCGGCCGAGGGCAGGGGGGCTCCCACAGCGAACGTCGTTTCACGGTGAATTGATTGCATTAACCACGCATTTGAGCGCGTGGGCCACGAGGCCGCAAGGGAAGGACCATTCATGACGGTTGAGCCGGGTGTCGCGTCGGAGTCGGCGACAGAGAACGGCCAGTCTCAGCAGAGTCTGAGCACCGCTGCGGCGCGGAATTTGGCGACGACCACCAAATCCGCGCCGCAGATGCAGGGAATCACCTCGCGCTGGCTGCTGAAGGTACTGCCGTGGGTCCAGGCGGCGGGCGGCGCGTACCGGGTCAACCGGCGACTGAGCTACTCGGTGGGTGACGGGCGCGTCGACTTCGTCCAGACCGGCTCCCAGGTGCGGGTGATCCCCGCGGAGCTCGGCGAACTGCCCCTGCTGCGCGGATTCGACGACGGCGCCGTGCTCGCGGCGCTGGCCGGTCAGTTCGAGCAACGGGAGTTCGCGCCCGGGGAGGTGATCGTCTCCGCGGGGCAACCGGCCGACCACGTCTTCCTGGTCGCCCACGGAAAGATCAACAAGCTGGCGCCCACCAAATGGGACGGCCAGGGCGTGGTCGGCACCATCGCCGACGGCGACCACTTCGGCTCCGAGGGGCTGGCCGCCGCCGACGCCACCTGGGACTACACCGCCAAGGCCGCCACCACGGTGACCGCCCTCGCCCTGCCGCGCCAGGCCTTCCAGGCCCTGATGCAGCAGTCCGACGGACTGCGCGAGCACGTCGCCGGATTCGTCAGCGGCACCCAGCAGGCGCAGAACAAGTACGGCGAGAAGGCGATCGCCCTCGCCTCCGGCCACATCGGGGAGCACGAGCTGCCCGGCACCTTCGTGGACTACGAACTCTCGCCGCGCGAGTACGAGTTGAGCGTCGCCCAGACCGTGCTGCGGGTGCACAGCCGCGTCGCCGACCTGTACAACCAGCCCTACAACCAGGTCGAGCAGCAGTTGAAGCTCACCATCGAGGCGCTGCGCGAGCGCCAGGAGCACGAACTGATCAACAACCGCGAGTTCGGCCTCCTGAACAACGCCGACTACCGCCAGCGCATCACCACCCACGCCGGACCGCCCACCCCCGACGACCTCGACGAGCTGATCAGCCGCCGCCGCGGCGCCCAGTACCTGCTGGCCCACCCGCGGGCCATCGCCGCCATCGGCCGCGAGTTCAACAGCCGCGGCCTCGTGCCGCACACCGTCGACCTGCACGGCAACCACGTCCCCTCCTGGCGCGGCCTGCCGATCCTGCCGTGCAACAAGATCCCGATCACGAAGGAGAACACCACCTCGATCCTGGTGCTGCGCACCGGCGAGGACAACCAGGGCGTGATCGGCCTGCACCAGACGGGACTTCCGGACGAGTACGAGCCGGGCCTGTCCGTCCGCTTCATGGGCATCGACGAGAAGGCGATCATCTCCTACCTCGTCAGCGCCTACTACTCGGCGGCCGTCCTGGTCCCCGACGCCCTCGGCGTGCTGGAGAACGTCGAGATCGCCCGCCGCGGGGAGTAGCACGCCCCGGCCCGGCCGGCCCGGCCCGACCCGCGTCCGGGGACCGCGCGACCGCGGCCCCCGGGAGCGGCGGCGCGTGCTCGCGGCGGACGGCGGCCCCACGCGGCCCACCGTCCGCCGCGAGCACGGCCGTTGAC
The DNA here is from genome assembly GCF_033793585.1 of Streptomyces sp. MI02-7b. NCBI lineage: Bacteria > Bacillati > Actinomycetota > Actinomycetes > Kitasatosporales > Streptomycetaceae > Streptomyces > Streptomyces sp. MI02-7b. The sequence continues at coordinate 87,256 of NZ_JARAWX010000016.1, forward strand.
CCCCGCGCCAAGCGGGGGGTTTGCCCCACCCCGCATCCGGTGGGCGGCCTGATTCCGGCTCCGCGGCGCTCTCCGTACCGTCCTTGACATGACGGACACGACGAACGGCAAGCGCATTCTCAGGACCCTGACCGCCGCCGCCGGTGCGGTGGCCCTCGCCATGACGGTCTCCGCCTGCGCGGACTCCTCCGACGACACCCGGCCCGAAAAGCGCGACTTCGCGCTGGACGGCACCCGGCTGACCATCGACGCCGCGGACAGCTCGGTCGTGGTCAGGCCCGCCGACGTCCACGACGTCGAGGTCACCCGCTGGTTCGACGGCTGGTCCGTGCTCGGCGACACCCCGAAGGCCACCTGGTCGATGGACGGCCACACCCTGAAGTTCCGGGTCGCCTGCCAGGGCGTGATGCAGGACTGCTCCGCCCGGCACGAGGTGCTGGTGCCGCGCGGTGTGACCGTGACGGTGACCAACGGGGACGGCCGCGTGGAGGCCAGCGGCTTCACCACCCCGCTCACGCTCACCACCAAGGACGGCTCGGTCCGGGTCAGCGACGTGACCGGCCCCCTGGAGCTGTCCAGCGGCGACGGCCGGATCGAGGCGACGGGCCTGGGCTCGCGCCGGGTCACCGCGCACACCTCGGACGGCTCGCTGACGCTGGCGTTCGTGCGGGCCCCCGACAGCGTCGAGGCCCGCAGCGGTGACGGTTCCGTGCGGGTAACCCTGCCCAAGCAGGGTTACAAGGTGAGCGCGAGCTCCGGCGACGGGCATGTGCGCGTCGCCGTGCCGCGCGACGACCGCAGCCCGCGCACCGTCACGGTCCGCACGTCCGACGGATCGGTGAACGTCGTCGAGGCGGACGCCGGCTGACGCAACCGACCGGCCCGTGTATTCGTCCCTGCCGGGTGGGAGACTGGAGCGGACAACCACCGGCGGCGGACCTGCGGGAGAGGGCGACTGTGACGACGGCACGCTCGTGGTGGCGGCGCGGGGACAATCTGCGCGCCGACGCCCAGGCCGCGAAGGACGCCGCCGCGCAGGCTTTCTACGAACTGGACACGGCCCAGCGCGACCTCGTGATCTCCATAGAGACGGTCACCGCGGTGGACGACACCCCGGCGGCGCGCCGCGCCGTCGCGGACTTCCGGGCGCTGGGCGAGCGCATCGACCAGGTCAGCGCCGGCTACATCGCCGCCGTCGACGCCTACGACCTCGACCATGACGAGCTGGACGCCTCGACCGCGGCCCGTGCGCGCACCGAGCTGACCCGCGCCAAGGACGAGCTGACCCGCGCCAGGACCGACCTGGACACCTTCGCCCGGAACCTGACGCCCCTGCTGGAGAAGGCCGAGACCCAGCTCGCCCGGCTCGCCCCCGCGGTCGAGCGCGCCCGGCAGGCCCTGCTGGCCGCCTCCAACGCCCTTGACGCGGTACGCGCGTCAGGGCTGCGCGCGGACGACCTGGCCGCCCGGCTCGCCGCACTCGGCCCGGAGCTGACCAAGCTCAACCAGGGCGCCGGCCGGCACGGCGTCCAGGAGACCATCCGCCGCGCCGACGAGGTCCTGCGCACGGCGGAGGGGATCCGCGCCGAGGCCGAACGCCTCCCCGAGCGGGCCCGCGAGATCGACAAGCGCCTTGTCTCGCTGCGCACCCGTACGCAGGCGCTGGCCACCCGCAGCGAGGGCGTCACACCGGTCCTCAGTGAGCTGCGGCGGCGGTTCTCCATGGCCTGCTGGGAGGACCTCCAGCAGGTCCCGCAGCGGGCCGCCGAGGCGGTCGGGCGCGCCGAGCAGAAACTGGTGGAGGCCGGCAAGGCCCGCGAGGAACAGCGCTGGCCGGACGCCACGGCGCTCCTGGCGACCGTACGGGCGCAGCTCGACGACGCCGACGGCGCCGTCTCCGCGGCCGGGGACCGGCTGCGCCGGCTCAACGAGGTCAGCAAGGACCCCCAGGGCGAGATCGACCGCACCCGCTTCGCCCTGCGCGACGCCCAGCGCCTGGCCATGCAGGGACGCTCGACCCCGGAGCCGCGGCACGCGCGCCCGCTCGACGACGCCGTCGGCCGCCTCGACCGCGCGGTCGCCGGGCTGGAGGGCCGCCACCCCGACTGGTGGCACTTCCTCCAGGAAATGGCGGCCGTGCGCGATGCCGCCGCCCATGTCGTCACGGCGATCCGCGAAGACCGCGCGGGCGGCCGGGGCTAGACCCGAGCCACCGGCCCTGGCCGGCGGCGACCACACGTGTGCCGGTCGGGAAACGGTGGTGCGACGCGGCCCGCGGGGGTGATCCGCGCGCTGCACCTGTGCGTGAGGGGGTTCCTGCACGCCGGCGTCGGTGATGTAGAGGGTGGTTCCGCGCACCGCGGTGGCGGTGGGCGGGGTGTGCCGTCGTCCGCCCGCCCACGGGGGTGGCCTTCCCGCCGTGACTCGTCGGGCCGGGAGGCGCCGGGGCAACGGGCGCAGTGCCCGCGGATCGTCGCCCGCACCGCGGTGACGTGGACGAACGGAGCACGTCACCGGCGTGCCTGCCGCAGTTTGAGTGGCTATCAGACTACTTGCAGGTACAAATAGTCCAATGTTCTACTTGATTGACCCAGCAAGCATTGGGCTGAGGACGCACCTTGCCCACCTTCGGGGGCGTGACCTCCAGTGGCGATCCCACTGCGAGTCCGCGGGCGCCGAGCACAGCGAACCGGCGACCTCTTGCCCACCACGTCGGGGAGACCATCTGACGCGCCCTCGCGCGCGGCTCCCCCCTCGCCCCCGGTCCGCCGGCGCACCCTCTCCGGCGCCGCGTCCCCTCACTGACCAGAACCCAGAACAGGATGAACACCTTCATGTCATCGACCAGCAGGCGGACCGTTCTCGGTATGGCCGGGGCCACGGCCGCAGCCGTGGCCGTGGCCGGCACGGGAGTCCTCGGTGCCACCGGCGCCTTCCAGAGCAGGGCGGAGGCGGCCGACGCGCTGGAGGGCGTCAACGAGCCGACGTTCACCACGCTGAAGCCGTTCCGCGACCCGCTCCGCGTGCCGCCGACGCTGCGCGCGAAGGGCCACCGGATCACGGAGATCGACCTGGTCGAATCGCAGGTACGGCTGCACTCCCAGATGCCGCGCACGCGGATGTGGACCTACGCGGGCCATTTCCCCGGCCCGACCGTCGAGGTGCGCGGCGGGGACCAGGTCCGCGTCGCCTGGAACAACAAGCTCAGAGGCACGACACCGGTCAAGGCCGTGTGGGTGCAGCCCGAGGGCCCCGGGCCCGGCCTGCTCCCGTACAACCGCCCCGGTTCCCTGGGGAGCACCCCGCGTCCCGAGGTCGACCGGCTCACCGCCTGGACCACCGTCCATGTGCACGGCGGTCACCAGAACGCCCTCAATGACGGGGCCGCCGAGTACGGAGTCGCCTCCGGCAGTTCCCAGTTGGCCGAGTACGCCAACGACCAGGCGGCGACGCACCTCTTCTACCACGACCACGCCATGGCGGTGACCTCGCTCAACGTCACGGCAGGTCTCATCGGCAACTACATCGTGCGCGACGCTGAGGAGGACCGGCTCGGCCTGCCCCGCGGCAAGCACGAGATCCCCCTCACGATCCAGGACGCCAACTTCGACACGGACGCCCAGGGCCGGCTCAACGGGCAGATCCTCGCCAAGCGCATCGTGGGCGGCGGCGCGATGCCCATGCCGGGCTCGATACCGCCGTCGCTGGCCTCGCTCGCCCCGTTCACCATGGTCAACGGAGTCGTGTGGCCCCACCTGGACGTCGAGGCCCGCGCCTACCGCCTCCGGCTGGTGAACGTCTCCGGTGCCCGCATCTACCGCCTGGTCGTCGTCGACGAGGAGACCGGCAAGCCCGTCCGCGGCGTCATGAAGCTCATCGGTACCGACTTGGGCCTGCTCGGCAAGCCGCAGACCATCGACGAGGCCCTGTCCCTGTCACCCGCGGAACGCGCGGACGTCGTCATCGACTTCGCCGCCCACCCCGGCAGGAAACTCACGCTCGTCAACACCGTCGAGGGCCAGACGCCCGGCGCCGCCCTGCCGGACTTCATGATCCCCTACCCCGAGGTCATGCAGTTCCGTGTAGAGAAGCAGCGCCACGCGCCGCTCCGGATGCCGACAACGTTGTCAGCCTCGTTCCGGAGGCTCGGCCCCGCCGACGTACCCAAGGACGCCACCGAGCGCTTCGTCATTCTCGGCTTCGACAGGACCGGCGCCATGCCGCAGATCTGGGAGATGCAGGAGGTACCCGCCGGCACGGCGCCGGGCTCCGGCATCGTCACCGTCGACATGCCCGGCGGTACGCGGACACTGCGCCGCACCGGCACCATGTTCGAGGACACGACCACGTTCTTCGCGGCCTCCGGAACCTGGGAGAAGTGGCACTTCATCAGCGCCGCGCCGGCCGGCGTTCCCATCTACCACCCGATGCACATCCACCTGATGAACTTCCAGGTGATCGACCGCCGGAGCATCGACACCTCCGGGATGGACTTCGCCTCGGCGCAGACCAGGCGGCCCCTGACCGTGGGCGGGCCCGTGCCGGTCGCACCGGAGGAGTCCGGCTGGAAGGACACCATCACGGTCAACGCCAACACCCTCGTCACGGTCGCCGGGCGACTGGCGAACCAGACCGGCAAGGTGATGTACCACTGCCACCTCCTCGACCACGAGGACGAGGGCATGATGCGCCCCTTCGTGATCATGCCGTCGGCCGTGCACGACATCCACCACATGATCATGGCCATGAACGGGGGAACGGAGCACGACATGAAGGGCATGAAGATGTAGCCCGGCACCAGCGGAGGGAGACCCCGGGGCGGTACCGCGTCGAGCGGAGCCGCCCCGGGCTCCGGAAGCCCTCGCCGTCCCCCACATGCGCACGTTTCGCCGGGTACCTACGCTTTTGTTGTGGATCGGATGACCGAGGCACGGAGGTGGACCTGATGGCGACGGTGCTGTTCATCGTGAGTGGTGCGACGTACTGGGTGCTCAAGGACGGGACCAGGTACGCGACCGGGTACTGGGCCGAAGAGTTCGCCGTGCCGTACAAGAAGGTCACGGAAGCCGGTCACGCGGTGGTCGTGGCGACGCCGGGCGGTGTCGTACCGAACGTCGACATGATGAGCCTGCGCCCCTCCATGGCGGGCGGCGAGGACGGCGCCCTGGAACTCGAGGCGATCATCCGTTCCGCGGAGGTGATGCGGCGGCCGCTGGCGCTGTCGAACGTCCGCCTGGAGGACTACGACGCGGTGTACCTGCCGGGCGGCCACGGCCCCATGGCGGACCTCGCGTGGGACGCCGACGTCGGCCGGCTGCTGACGGCGCAACTCGCCTCGGGCAAACCGCTCTTCATCGTGTGCCACGCGCCCGCCTCGATACTGGCCACCCGCATCCATGGCGAATCGCCCTTCAAGGGCTACCGGGTCACCGGCTTCACCAACGAGGAGGAGGAGGGGGTCGGCCTGGCCCCCCGGGCGCCGTGGCTGCTGGAGACGGAGCTGAAGGAGAAGGTCGGCGTCGAGTTCAGCCGGGGCCCGATCTGGGAGCCGTACATGGTCGAGGACCGCAATCTGGTGACCGGCCAGAATCCGCACTCCGCCGGGGTCCTGGCGGACCGGCTGCTGGAAGTCCTCAAGTGAGGGTCGGCGGTGCCGCGCCTCTCGCGTGAGCTTTCCCCGCCCGCCCTCCCGTGTGCCCTGTGAAGTCTGGGCGCCCCGACGCGCGTGCGGGGTGGGCCGGGGTCGGGGCCTCCGGGGCCGGCCATTCTGGACAGCACATTTCGGTGCCTCGGGTACCTGCTCATCTCGTCCCGGGTTGTGCACCCAAATATGCTCCACAGTCCAGAACGCCCACCCCTACGACCCCGCCCCCTCCGTTTCGTATCGCGCCTGATCCCCGGTGGGGGGTAGAAGCGGCACCGTGCTCGGGCCACCGTTGGCGCGGCGCCGTCCAAGGGCGCAGCCGTCACCGCCCACACACCGGGGGGATTCAGGCAACTGCGGTCACCCGGACCGCTTCATCCCCCACCGGGGATCAGGCGCGGACACAACGGAGGGGGCGGGGGAGGTGGGGGCACCCCCGGCCGGAGGCTGGGGGAGGGTGGATGTTCTGGACGCTGCGGGATATTTGTGCGCAGGGACGGGATGAGCAGGTGCGGGAAAGGCGCGTAAATATCCCAGTCAGGACGTGCAGCCCCGGCGGCACCGCACCCGGCCCCCACGACACGCGCGCCGGGGTGCGTGACTTCACGGGAGGGCGGGCGGGGAAGAGGCCCAGGCGGCCAGCGCAGCGCGGATCTCGCCGACCGGATCGCCCTCGTGGTAAACCCGCTCGCTCCGCTCGATGTTGTCCAGGAACTCCTGGTAGCGCACGGCGCACAGCAGATGCGCCAGCGGTGCGCCGACGGCGAGCGCACGGCGCGGATCGGATCCGGGCACCAGGTGCGACCAGGCCTGGACCCAGGCGTCGGCCGCGTGCTCCCAGCTGCGGTCGTCCAGGAAGTCGCGCGGCCGCAGGCCGTCGAGCACCGGGTGGCCGAAGTGGCTGTCGGCGAAGTCCACCATCACGATGCGCCGTCCGTCGCTGCGCCAGTTCCCCGGATGGAAGTCGCCGTGCACGACGGTGTGCGGGAGCCCGCAGGCGTCGAGTTCGGCGATCAACGCGGGCAGCCGCGCCGTCAGCCGGCGTGCCCCGGCGGCCTCCCGCGCGGTGAGGTCGCGGCCGGCCTCGCCGTCGAGCAGCCGGTCGAGCAGGCCCGGCAGGGTGGCCGGTGTGCGGTCCCGCAGGCCCGGCGGAGGCGTCGGGAAGGCGATGGCGGCCTGGGCGGCCGCCAGGCGCCGCACGGCGGCGCTCGCGACGTCCGGGTCGGCCCCGTAGCAGTCCTTGCCGTCCACGTGGCCGAGCAGCACCCGCCGCCGCGGCGTGTCGGCCGCCACCACGTCCGGTACGAACTCCCGGTCCCCGGCGGCGAAGAGGCGGATGACGGTGGCCTCGCAGGCGTTGAAGCGGGGGCTGGTCGTCTTCAGCCACACCGTGCGGCCGTCCTGCGGCGCCATGCGGAACAGCCCGGACAGGTTCCACGTCCTGACCTGCTCGGCCGTGCCGCCGCCCAGCTCGCCGAACGCCCACGTCAGGGCATCCCACAGGCCGGTCGTCGTCGCCCAGTCGGCGCGCAGGTCCGCGGGTGCCAGGAGGCCGTCGGTGCCCGGCCCGGCCGTGTCCTCGCGGAGCGCGCCCTCGCGGGGCCTGCGCAGTGCCTCCGCGTGGTAGGTCACCGCCCCGTCGCGGCCGCCCTCGCCGCCGTGGACGCGTAGCAGCCGGAGCACGACCACCGGCACGCCCAGCAGCGCCTCCAGATGCGCCACGACCTCCGTGACGTCGGACCACCACGGCCGTACGACGGGGAAGGGACCGGTCGTCCCGAGCCGATCCCCGTCGTACGTCACCACGACGTCGACCGTGCGCCCTGTTTCCTGCTGTTCCGTCACGCGGGCAGTGTCCCGCCCGGGAGCCGTGCCCGCGAGCGGTTATCGGGCGCCGCCGCGGTGCGTCAGCCGCAGCACCCGCCGCCGCAGCAACCCCCGCCGCCGGACGGGCCGGTGGCGGCGCCCGCGGCGGAGGCGGTGCCGCCGACCGCGACGGCCGACAGCAGCTTGACGGTGTCGTCGTGCCCGGACGGGCACTGCGCCGGGGAGGAGGACTCGGCCATGGGCCGGTTCAGCTCGAAGGTGGTGCCGCAGGACCGGCAGCGGTATTCGTATCGGGGCATGTGCACAGGTTAGCCAGGGTTCAGCGCTTGCGCGCCAGGGTCAGCCCGTCGGCGACCGTCAGGAGCAGGGCCTCGACGCGGGCGTCGGCCGCGACGTGGTCGTTGAACCGCCGGATGGCCGCCGCGGCGCCGCCCGCGGCGGGGTCGGCCACGAGGCCGTGGAACAGGGTGTTGTCGGCCGCGAGGACCGCGCCCGGTCGCATGCGGGGCAGCAGTTCCTCCCAGTAGGCGACGTAGCTCTCCTTGTCGGCGTCCAGGTAGACGAGGTCGATCGCGGGCTCCTGGGGCAGCGCCCGGAGGGTGTCGAGCGCGGGCGCGATCCGCAGGTCGATGCGGTCGTCCACCCCCGCCTTGGCCCACGCCTCGCGGGCGACGGCGGTCCATTCCTCGGAGACGTCGCAGGCGAGCAGGCGTCCCCCGGCGGGCAGGGCCTGCGCCATGGAGAGCGCGGAGAAGCCGGTGAAGGTGCCGACCTCGACGATGTTCCGGGCGCCCAGCAGCCGGACCAGGAAGGCCAGCAGCGGTCCCTGCTCCTGTGCGGACTGCATCCCCGCCGCGTCGCCGAAGCGGGCGTGCGTGATCTCGACCAGCTCGCGCTGGACGGGGTCCAGGGGCGGGTTGTGGTCCAGTACGTAGGCGTAGAGCTCGGGGGTGAGCGGGGGATTCTTGGTCTCGGTCACGGCTGCTCCTTAAGGTGGCGGGCATGTACGTGGATGACGCCGTCGCCTTGGTGCCCAGCATGCCAGGAAGGCGGGTGCTGCTGGGCGTCGCCGGAGCTCCCGCCGCGGGCAAGTCGACCCTGGCCAGGTCGCTGGTGGAGGGGGTGAACGCGCGGCTCGGCGCGGACACGGCCGTGCACGTCCCGATGGACGGCTTCCACCTGGCCAACGCCCAGCTGGACCGGCTGGGGCTGCGCGGGCGCAAGGGGGCACCGGAGACCTTCGACGTGGACGGCTACGTCCATCTGCTGCGGCGGCTGCGCGCGGCGCAGGGCCGCACGGTCTACGCGCCGGACTTCGACCGGGCGCTGGACGAGCCGGTGGCCGCGGGCATCGCGGTGCCGGACGGCGCCCGGCTGGTGGTGACCGAGGGGAACTACCTCGCCGACGACGGCCCCGGCTGGCACGAGGTGCGGGACCTGCTGGACGAGCTGTGGTTCCTGGAGACCGACCAAGCGGTGCGCGAGGAGCGGCTGCTCCTACGGCATGTGACGGGAGGGCGCACCGAGCCCGAGGCACGCGCCTTCATCGAGGCCAGCGAGCGGCCGAACGCGCTGCGCGTCGAGTCGACGCGCAGCGCGGCCACCCGTGTGCTGCGGATCAGCGACGGGACACGCTGAGCATCCGGCGCAGGATCTCCTCGCCCGCCGCCGCGCCCGCCAGGGTGAGCGCGTCGATGTGCGGGGCGGTCCAGCCGGAGTCGGCGAGTTCGCCGTGGCCCGGGCGCCAGCCGGTGTGCGCGGCGAGCAGCAGGTCCGCGTCCAGGAGGGAGTCGCCGGCGGCCAGGACGTGCTCGGCGCCGGTGCGCCGGACGACCTCGGCCAGGGCGGCGGACTTGGTGAGCGGCCGGGGCACGGCGTAGATCTTGCGGCCCTGCAGCGACACCGTCCAGCCCCGCTCCTCGGCCCACTCGGCGAGCTCCTTCACCCAGTTCTCGGGCAGCGCGGACCGCTCGACGACGAGGTAGACGAACAGGTCCTCGGCGACGCGCTCCTTGCGCAGCCAGGACTCGTCGGAGGTGCGCGCCATGTAGGCCCGCACCTCGTCGAGCGGCGCGCACCCCTCCGCGAGGCGGCGGCGCATCTCGGCGTTCCAGTCGTGGTCGGTGTGGCCCTTGACGAGGATGTGCCCGCCGTTGGCGCAGATCGCGTAACGCGGCACGGGACCGGGCAGGTTGATCCGCCGGTACTGCTTGCGGGTGCGTGTGGTCGCGGGGACGAACTCGGCGACCGCGGCGAGCTTCTGGAGCAGGCCGGCCGCGGTCTCGGTCATGAAGGACAGCGGCCGTCCCTCGTGGACCTCCACGCACAGCAGGCGTGGCGCGTCCTCGTCGGGCACGGTCAGGGTGAGCGCCGACGGGGAGTAGACGAGGGTGCGGTCGAGGTCGCTCGCGACGAGCGTGCGCTGGTCCGGACGCTGCTTCACAGGGCCGTCACGGCCTTTCCGTTGGTACCGGTCGCGCCCCGGGTGAAGCGCGGGTGGATCAGCCCGACGCACGAGTACGGCAGGTCGTCCACCTCCTCCACCGGGACGCCCCGCTGCTCGGCGAGCAGCCGGATGTGGGCCAGGTCCGCGCCTGCCCCGCGGCGGGCGAGCACCCGCCAGGGCACACGCCGCAGCAGGACCCGGGTGGTCTCGCCGACGCCGGGCTTGACCAGGTTGACGTCCCCGATGCCGTACTCCTCGCTGATCCGCTCCACGGCCTTCCAGCCCTCCCAGGTGGGCGTGCGGTCGGCGGCCCGGAGCTCCTTGAGATCACCGGCCACGTCCTCGGCCACGTCGTCGAAGCGGGCGGCGACCGCGTCGAGGAAGAGCGTGGAGACGTCCGAGCCGGCCAGCTCGCGGTAGAACTTCGCGCCGTGGAAGTCGTCCGGGCCGATCAGGTCGGAGCGCAGCACGGTGCGCGAGATCAGGCCGGAGACCGTGGAGTTGAGGCACGCGGACGGGATGAGGAAGTCGTCCCGGGTGCCGTAGGTGCGCACGCAGGACCCCGGGTCGGCGAGCACCGCGATCTCCGGGTCGAAGTCCCCGTAGGGGGCGACGGCCTCGGCCAGTTCACGGGTGATCGCGCCCTTGCCGGTCCAGCCGTCCACGAAGACCACCCGGGCCGGGTCGTGGTGCTCGGCCAGCCAGCGCAGCGCGGTGGTGTCGATGCCGCGGCCGCGCACGATGGAGACCGCGTAGTGCGGCAGGTCCAGGCCGTGGGCGTGCCGGGCCCAGCGCCGCATCAGCACGCCGACGGGCGTGCCCGCGCGGGCCAGCGACACCAGCACCGCGTCGGGGCCGCGCTCGGCGAGCACCAGGTCGGTGACGGCGCCGACGGCGCGGGCGATCCGGTCCGCGGACTCCTCCAGGGCGGCCCGGAACAGCTCCTGGTACTCCGCGCTCGGCTGGTACTCCTCGGGCAGCGACTCCGCGTAGTGCGCGCCCCCGCTCTGGATGGCCTCCTCCCGCTCCTCGGTCGGGGCCTCCAGCTCCACGTCCGACAGGTCCTTCAGCAACCAGCCGACCTCTTCGGGGGCGTAGGAGGAGAACGCGGGGCCGCGCAGCGGCTCCGGCAGCCCCGGGGAGGTGCGGGGTTCGTACGAAGGCACCACGGCGAGCAGCAGCCTTTCTGTGTGTGCGGCGAGCCGCGCGAGCAGCCCGTCCGGGGCGTGCAGCGCGGGAGTGTCCCCCGCGCTGTCCACGACCGCGACGATCGTGTCGAAGCCGGCGCCGGCGACGTTGTACGCGTAGCGCTCGCCGGGGCCGTCGGCGGGCGCGTCGTGGTCGGGGAAGACGATCCGGGTACGGATCGCGTACCCGGGGTCGTCGACCGCGAGCACGGGCGAGCGTGTGGTGGTGGAGAAGCGGACCTCCGCGTCCGGCAGGCCGTCCTGGAGGGCCTGTGCGAGGCGCAGCGGGGCGTACATCAGCTCCTCGTTGCCCAGCACCAGGATCCGGCCGCCGGCCGCCGTGCCCGTCGCCCGTGCCGCCAGAGCGGCGGCCATCGCCGGGAGGGCCGCCTCCAGGCGGGCGCGGTGCGCGGGCGTGAAGCCGTGCCGGCCGCCGTCGGGGACGCCGGCCGGCCAGTCCAGGGCTACGCGTTCCGGCAGCGGGCGGGCGCCGTCCGGCGCCGGGTGCGGGGCGGGGGCGTCCGCGTCGTGCTCGGCGACCAGTGCCCGGCCCCGCTCCAGCACGTCCTCGGGGAGGTCGACCCCGCCCGAGGCGAGGGCGACGAGGTCGACGGAGGCGCCCAGCTCGGCGGCGACGGCGGTGAGGCGTTCCCGGTCGGCGGGCGAGCGCATGTCGACCAGGGCCACCACCACGTACCGGTCCCGCGGGTGGCGCGCGTGCAGATCGCGGACGGTGTTGAGCACCGTGCGCCCGGTGGAGAACTCGTCGTCGACCAGGACCAGCGGTCCGTCCCCGGCCAGCAGCGCGGGGTCCTCGGGCAGCAGGAGGTGGGAGGTGGCGTGGCTGTGCTCCTCCTCGAAGCCGCCGACCGGCCTCACGCCGGGCACCGGGCGCCGGGTGGAGTGCAGGTAGGGGGCGGTGCCGAGGCCGTCGGCGACGGCGTGGCCGAGGCCGGTCGCGGTCTCCGCGTAGCCGAGCACGACCGCGCGCGCCGCCGCGTCGGCGCCAAGCAGGTCGCGCACGCGCAGGCCGAGCCCGTGCCCGGCCGCGTAGACGGCCCCGGGCCGCTGGGGGACGTGCTTGCCCAGCACGTTGGACACCAGCAGGTGCGCGCGCTTGGGGTTGCGCCGCAGGGCGAGGCCCAGCAGATCGCTCAGACCCTCGCCGCGCAGGGCGACGCCGAGGCGGTCGGCGACCCACTGCCCGGACCAGACGGGCTCTGCTGCCATGGGGACGGCCCTTTCCCGGTGGGTGCCGGTCATGACGGCACGCACGCGGCGAGGAGCTCCACGAAACTGGTCTCCTCCCGCGCCACGCCGAAGACCTCGGCACGCCGCACGGTGCGCTCGGCCCAGGCGCGGTGCGGCTTCACCTCGTTCATCTTGTTGGTGTAGGCCGATCGCAGGACGCCGCCGCCGCTGCGGTCCTCGTGGAGGATGTCCGCGGCGTCGGTCCACTCCTCGTGGGAGACGACGTTCAGCGCGTGCACGGGCTGCACGTGCGAGGGGTGGATGCAGGTCTTGCCCTGCAGTCCGTTGGTGCGGTCGAGCTCGATCTCGCGGAGCAGGCCGTCCATGTCGCGCTGGATGAGGGCGTCGCGCAGGTCGACGGCCTCGGGCAGGAAGGGGCTCTGCCGCAGCAGCGGCTTGAACATGCGCTCGGAGTGCCGGAAGTACTCCCACACCGGGCCGGTGATCGTGAAGCCGGTGCCGTCGGCGCGGCCGAGCACGTTGACGACGTCGGCGATGACGGAGGCCACGATGCGGACGTCGTAGGCGGTCATGTCCGGCGAGCGGCGCAGTCCGTAGGCGGAGCAGAAGTCGGTGACGCCCAGGCGCAGCGCGAGAACGCGTTCGCGGTACTTGTCGACGGTCCGCGATATCCCGTGCAGCGTCTCGGTGCGCGACTCCAGGTGCAGCAGCTGCGGCGACTCCAGGACCGGCATCGCGAACAGGCGGCGGCCGCACATGCCCTCGGCGGCGGCGAGCGCCTCCAGGAAGGGGACGCCGGTCTCCTCGGTGAACTTGGGGAGCACGAACCCGGACAGCAGGCGCACGGTCTCGCCCAGGCGCCGCACCAGGTCGGTGATCTGCTCCGGGGTGCGGACGCGGATGAAGAGCAGGGGCGGGTCGGCGTCCCCGATGCGGGCGGCCAGCGCGCCGAACTGGAGGACCAGGTTCTCCTCGCCCGCGGCGACCTCGCGGTCGTCTATCGAGTCCTCCAGGCACAGCACCATCGAGACGACGCCGCGGGCGGACTGCTTGAGTATGTCCTCGGCCAGGCCCGGACGGGTCGCCGGACTGTAGAGCGTGGCCCCCAGGGCGACGGCGAGCGTGGCGGCCGGCGAGTCGGCGGTGAACTCGCCGGGCTCGCGGTGGAAGAGTTCGTTCCGTACGTCCGGCGCGAGGTGCGCGAAGTGGCGCATACGTTCCCCCGTGGCAGGTGGTGGGTGGTGGGGCGGGAAGCGTCCCCCGACGCCGTGGCCGATTATCGTACGTGTGGGCTCACCCGGGTCGTTCCCGTCACGCATGAAAATCAGGTAACCCCCTCGCGTCGGCAGGATGTCGGCCGGTCCGTGGCGGGCGGGTCCCGTTGTGCCCCGCGTTGTGACCGCGGCCCCCGGGAGGGCAGGATGACGGGCATGACGCAGGCGATGGTGAAGGGCTCGAACATCCCCGTGCCGGCTTCGGGCGTACGGGCGGTACTGCGCTGGAGCCCGGGCGCGGGAATACCGGACGTCGACGCGTCGGCGCTGCTGGTCGGGACGGACGGGCGGGTGCGCTCGGACGAGGACTTCGTCTTCTACAACCAGCCCCGGCACCCGGCGGGCGTGGCGCGGCACCTGCCCAAGCGCAGCGAGCCGGCCGGTCTGACCGACGCGGTGGAGGTGGACCTGTCCGCGCTCGACGCGAGCGTCGAGCGGGTGGTGATCGCGGCCTCCTCCGACGGCGGTCCCTTCGCGCTCGTCTCGGACCTGCGGGTCCTGCTGTACGACGTCTCCGCCGCGGCCGGCTCCGAGGGCGAGCCGCTGGCGTACTTCGACGTCGTGCCGGACACCGGTGACGAGTCGGCGCTGATCTGCGGGGAGCTGTACCGGCGCTCCGGCGCGTGGAAGTTCCGCGCGCTGGGGCAGGGGTACGTGTCCGGCCTCGAGGGTCTGGCCACCGAGTTCGGGATCGCCGTGGACGAGGGCGACCTCGTCGAGGCGCCGCCGCAGCAGCCGCGGCCGGACGGCGAGGTGACCTCGCTGCCCCAGCCGGTGCCGCCCACGGTCCCGGTGACCGCCGAACCGGAGGCCTACACCCTGCAGGCCCCGGCCCCGGCCACACAGCCCGCTCAGCCCGCCTACGGCTACCCGCAGCAGCCCCAGCCGACCCTGCCGGCCCCCGCCTACGGCTACCCGCAGCAGCCGACCGCACCGGCGCCGGCCTACGGCTACCCGCCGCAGCAGCCGGCCGCCACCGCGGCCGCGCCCGGCCCCGCCTACGGGTATCCCCAGCCGCAGCAGGGCGTCACGCTGCCCCCGCAGGGCCCGCAGTTCCAGGAGCGCCGCTGACCGCGGGCCGCGGCCGGACGGGCCGGCGTCACACCTTGCTCTTGTAGCCGCGGCCCCACTGCAGCCCCCAGCCGTACAGCCGGTCGAGTTCGGCCTGGAAGCCGTAGACGTACTTGACCTCGCGCCGCACGGTCAGGTCGCCCTTCTTGTTCTCGATGAGCACCACGGCGCAGGACCGGGCCTGCGGCTCACGCTCGTTGAGCGGGATCTCGATGCGCGGCCCGGAGCTGGGGAAGATCTCGACTTTGGCGTGGGTGCGGTCGAAGGCCGGGGTGCCGTCGTAGATGTAGACGAAGACGAGCATGCGCTTGAGCTCGTCGCGCTTGTCGAGGTTGATGTAGAGCGTCTCGCCCGAGGAGCCGCCGAAGCGGTCGTCCCCGCTCATCTGGATGTACGGGGGGGCGTCCAGGTCGCCGAGGAAGTTGCCGAGCGGCTGGACGACGCCCTTGGTGCCGTCGGCGAGTTCGTACATGCAGGCCAGGTCGAGGTCGACGTTGACCATGGCGGGACCGGCCGCCTGCACCGGCTCGGGCCGGAACAGGTGCATCTGGCGGTTCAGCCAGGAGCCGCCGCGCTGGTTCCAGCCGCCGGTGTCGGAGGTGCGCATCTGCCAGGACAGGTTGATCCGCAGATTGCCGACGGCCGCGCCCTGCTTGGTGAGCGAGACGACCTGGTGGCGCCGCGTGAGCTCGATGGTGTGCGCGTTCGCCAGGTCGAACTGCACGTTGAAGCCGCCGCTGGGCCGCAGAAAGTTCCACATGTGGGCTCCGCCCCTCCCCTGACGTGCCGCCGCCCTCCGCCCGGCGGGCGGAGGGCGGCGGCCCTGACCGGTCGTGCGCCGGGGCTCAGACCCCGCTCGTCACTTCCGTCTTGTCGTTGTCGTCCCGCTGCTCGGAGCTTTCCCCGAGGCGGCGGTTTCGCACCACCGACGACCAGTAGGAGGCGCCGATCAGGACAACGCCGACGAGGCCGGTGATGACCTCGTTGATCTCGTACTTGATCGTGACCAGGAGGATGACGGCCAGGGCGCCGATGGCGTAGTGCGCGCCGTGCTCCAGGTAGACGTAGTCGTCCAGAGTGCCCTTGCGGACCAGGTAGACCGTCAGCGACCGGATGTACATCGCACCGATGCCGAGGCCCAGCGCGATGATGAAGATGTCGTTGGAGATCGCGAACGCGCCGATGACACCGTCGAAGGAGAACGACGCGTCGATGACCTCGAGGTAGAGGAAGAGGAAGAAGGCCGCCTTGCCGGCCAGGCCCACGGCGCTGGAGCCGCTGCCGCTCGGCTTGCCGCCGCCGGCCACCTCCTCCAGCTCCTGGTCCGCCTCGTCCGCCTCTTCGTCCAGGCGGTCCTCGAAGTAGCTGGAGATGCCGCCGACGATGAGGTAGGTGATCAGACCGCCGATGCCGGCCAGCAGCACGGTGGAGGTCTTGTCGCCGCCGCCGTGGGCCACGTCGGTGGCCACGGTGGTGGCGGCGATCAGCAGCGCGACCAGGGCGACGACCACCGAGAGCATGTCCAGCTTGCCCAGCTTGGACAGCGGGCGCTCCAGCCAGGACAGCCAGGTGTGCTCGCGGCTCTCGAAGATGAAGTCAAGGAAGATCATCAGCAGGAACATCCCGCCGAACGCGGCGATCGCCGGGTGCGCGGAGGTCACCAGGTGCTCGTACTTGTCCGCGTTGTTGATCGCCAGGTCGATCGCCTCGATCGGGCCGATCTTGGCCGTGATCGACACGATGAGGATCGGGAAGACCAGCCGCATGCCGAAGACGGCGATCAGAATGCCGATCGTCAGGAAGATGCGCTGCCAGAAGGCGTTCATCTTCCGCAGGATTCCGGCGTTGATCACCGCGTTGTCGAAGGAGAGCGAGATTTCCAGCACCGAGAGGATCGCGACGAGCGCTAGGCCCTTCGCACCCCACAGGAAGCCGGCGAGGGCCAAGCCGATGGCGGTGACGCCGAGCGACCAGCCGAAAGTTCGGAGGAGCACTGGATTTCCAATCCCTTTACGAAACGTTGACCCCGAAGTCTAGGGCGATGCCCCGCAGACCTGACGCGTACCCCTGGCCAACGGCCCGGAACTTCCATTCCCCGCCGTAGCGGTAGAGCTCGCCGAAGATCATGGCGGTTTCGCTGGACGCGTCCTCCGACAGGTCGTACCGGGCCAGTTCGCTCTGGTCGAGCTGGTTGACCACCCGGATATAGGCGTTGCTGACCTGGCCGAAGGTCTGGCCGCGGGCGTCCGCCTCGTAGATGGAGACCGGAAAGACGATCTTGTCGACCCGCTCGGGCACCGTCATCAGATCGACGATCAGGATCTCGTCGTCGCCGTCGCCGTCACCGGTGAGGTTGTCCCCGGTGTGCTCGACCGAGCCCTCCGGGGACTTGAGGTTGTTGTAGAAGACGAAGTACTCGTCGCCGAGGACCCGCCCCGAGGCGCACAGCAGGGCGCTCGCGTCCAGGTCGAAGGGCGCTCCGGTCGTGGAGCGCGCGTCCCAGCCGAGTCCGATCATCACCTGCGTGAGGTTCGGTGCGGCCTTGGAAAGGGAGACATTGCCTCCCTTGGCGAGCGTCACGCCCATGCTGTTCTCCTCCCCCACTCGGGGTGCGCGGCCCGCCCCGGGCGGGCGGGCCGCACGACCCTGGACATCAGACGTTGACGCCGAAGTCCTGCGCGATGCCGCGCAGGCCGGAGGCGTACCCCTGGCCGATGGCCCGGAACTTCCACTCCGCACCGTGCCGGTACAGCTCGCCGAAGACCATGGCGGTCTCGGTGGAGGCGTCCTCGGTGAGGTCGTAGCGGGCCAGTTCGTTGTTGTCGGCCTGGTTCACCACGCGGATGAACGCGTTGCGGACCTGGCCGAAGGACTGCTGACGAGTCTCGGCCTCGTAGATCGACACCGGGAAGACGATCTTGGCGACCTCCGGCGGAACCGTGGCCAGGTTCACCTTGATCTGCTCGTCGTCGCCCTCGCCCTCCCCGGTCAGGTTGTCGCCGGTGTGCTCCACGGAGCCCTCGGGGCTCTTGAGGTTGTTGAAGAACACGAAGTGCTGGTCGGAGAGGACCTTGCCCTCCGCGCCCGTCAGCAGCGCGCTCGCGTCCAGGTCGAATCCGGCGCCCGTGGTGGTGCGGGCGTCCCAGCCGAGGCCGACGATGACGGCCGTGAGGTTGGGGGCCTCCTTCGTCAGCGAAACGTTGCCACCCTTGCTGAGGCTGACTCCCACGAGTCCTCCCATGTCATCGCGTGTCGCTCGTAACAGGATCAACGCCCTGAGGGTAGTACCCGGTTCCCTCCGGCTACAGGGCTTCGAGCGCCTTGACGTACTCGTTCAGGTCACGGGCGTCCGGCAGGTCGTTGACGACGCTCCAGCGGACGACGCCCTCCTTGTCGATGACGAAGGTGCCGCGCACCGCGCAGCCCTTGTCCTCGGCGAAGACGCCGTAGGCGCGGGAGACCTCGCCGTGCGGCCAGAAGTCGGAGAGCAGCGGGTAGTCCAGGCCCTCCTGCTCGGAGAAGACGCGCTGGGTGTGCATGGAGTCGTTGGAGACGGCCAGCAGCTGGACGTCGTCGTTCTGGAACGACGGGAGCTCGTCCCGCAGCGCGCACAGCTCGCCCGTGCAGACGCCGGTGAAGGCGAAGGGGAAGAAGAGCAGCACGACGTTCTTGGCGCCCCGGTAGTCCGAGAGCCGCACGGCCTGGCCGTGCTGGTTCCTCAGCTCGAAGTCGGGGGCGATCTCTCCTGCGGCGAGCGCCATGCGGGACACACCTTTCCGGTGACGGGGGCTGCGACGGGACCCTCACGGCCCGGCCGTCCGGCTCCCCAGTCAACCACTGCCCGCGGAACGGGACGCAAGACGCCCCCGCGGCACGGTGCCGCGGGGGCGTGAGGTCCGTCCCAACGCCTCAGCGCTTGGCGGCCTTGGCCGACTTGGGGGTCACCAGCCGGCTGGCGGTCCAGTCCTTGGAGACGTTGACACTGCTGGTCTGAGCGAGGCCGGCAGTCTGCGCGGCCTCTCCGATGTCACTCGGCTCGACGTGCCCGTCACGGCCGGTCTTCGGGGTCATGAGCCAGATCTGGGCGCCGTCGTCGACGGCGGACGTGGCATCGACCAGGGCGTCGGTCAGGTCGCCGTCATCGTCGCGGAACCACAGGACGACACCGTCGGCGACGTCGTCGTAGTCCTCGTCCGCGAGCTCTTCGCCCGTGATCTCCTCGATACCCTCACGGAGCTCCTGATCGACGTCGTCGTCGTAACCGAGCTCCTGGACCACCTGTCCGGGCTCGAAACCAAGCCGGCTTGCCGGGTTGGTCCGCTCCTCCGCGTGGCCCGCGGTCGCGCTCACGCTCTGCCTCCTGTCATGGGGGTTGTCTTCCCGCTCCTGTGCGGGGTTATGGGCGGTAGTCCACACGGGCGCGGCGGATCGCGCAAGTACCCGGCCGCCCATCCCGCCCAAACGTTGACGTGTCACCGCAACCCGAACTGCGAAGGGTGACGTGGCTCACTCCACTATGCCAGCATTTCTCCCGAATCGGGGTCGCGGTCGGTCGTACGTCCGAGTGGGCGTACAGTTGCGATTTGGTCGGTCGGCCACCGGAAGCCACGCAGCAGCCCCGCCAGGGGGCTTGTAGGTGGGTCTGTCGCGCTACATGACGGTTACCGCTCAGTAGAGATGACGTATCCCTAACGCGCGGTACACGATGGAGGCGGCTTGACCCCGTAGAGCAATGCCTAGAAGCGAAGGATTAGCGTGGCTTCCGGATCAGATCGCAACCCGATCATCATTGGCGGCCTTCCCAGCCAGGTCCCGGATTTCGATCCCGAGGAGACGGCGGAATGGCTCGACTCGCTTGACGCCGCTATCGACGAGCGCGGACGCGAGCGCGCCCGCTACCTGATGCTCCGCTTGATCGAGCGAGCCCGCGAGCGGCGCGTGGCCGTGCCCGAGATGCGCAGCACGGACTACGTCAACACCATCGCGACCAAGGACGAACCGTTCTTCCCCGGCAACGAGGAGATCGAGCGGCGCATCCTGAACGCGACCCGCTGGAACGCGGCGGTCATGGTGTCCCGCGCGCAGCGGCCCGGCATCGGCGTCGGTGGCCACATCGCCACCTTCGCTTCCTCGGCCTCCCTCTACGACGTGGGCTTCAACCACTTCTTCCGGGGCAAGGACGACGGCAAGGGCGGGGACCAGATCTTCTTCCAGGGACACGCCTCTCCGGGTGTCTACGCGCGCGCGTTCCTGCTGGACCGGCTCTCCGGAACCCAGCTCGACGCGTTCCGCCAGGAGAAGTCCAAGGCCCCTTACGGCCTGTCCAGCTACCCGCACCCGCGGCTCATGCCGGACTTCTGGGAGTTCCCGACCGTGTCCATGGGCCTCGGCCCGCTGGGCGCGATCTACCAGGCCCGGATGAACCGCTACATGCAGGCGCGCGGCATCGCCGACACCGAGCAGTCGCACGTGTGGGCCTTCCTCGGCGACGGCGAGATGGACGAGCCGGAGTCGCTCGGCCAGCTGTCCCTGGCCGCCCGCGAGGGCCTGGACAACCTGACCTTCGTCGTCAACTGCAACCTGCAGCGGCTCGACGGCCCGGTGCGCGGCAACGGCAAGATCATCCAGGAGCTGGAGTCGCAGTTCCGCGGCGCCGGCTGGAACGTCATCAAGCTGATCTGGGACCGCACCTGGGACCCGCTGCTCGCCCAGGACCGCGACGGCGTGCTGGTGAACAAGCTCAACACCACGCCCGACGGCCAGTTCCAGACGTACGCCACCGAGACCGGCGCGTACATCCGCGAGCACTTCTTCGGCGACGACCAGCGGCTGCGCGCGATGGTCGAGGGCCTGTCCGACGACCAGGTGCTGCACCTGGGCCGCGGCGGCCACGACCACCGCAAGATCTACGCGGCGTACAAGGCGGCCCGCGAGCACAAGGGCCAGCCGACCGTGATCCTGGCCCAGACCGTCAAGGGCTGGACCCTGGGCCCGAACTTCGAGGGCCGCAACGCGACCCACCAGATGAAGAAGCTGACGGTCGACGACCTCAAGCGCTTCCGTGACCGGCTGCACCTGCCGATCTCCGACAAGGAGCTGGAGTCCGGCGCCCCGCCGTACTACCACCCGGGCCGGGACTCGGAGGAGATCCAGTACATGCACGACCGCCGCAAGGGCCTGGGCGGTTACGTCCCGACCCGCGTCGTGCGTGCCAAGCCCCTGGCGCTGCCGGACGACAAGGCGTACGCGGCGACCCGCAAGGGCTCCGGCCAGCAGACGATCGCCACCACCATGGCGTTCGTCCGGCTGCTGAAGGACCTCATGCGGGACAAGGAGATCGGCAAGCGCTTCGTGCCGATCGCCCCCGACGAGTACCGCACCTTCGGCATGGACTCGCTCTTCCCGTCGGCCAAGATCTACAACCCGCTGGGCCAGACGTACGAGTCGGTCGACCGCGAGCTGCTGCTGGCGTACAAGGAGTCCCCGACCGGCCAGATGCTGCACGACGGCATCTCCGAGGCGGGCTGCACCGCCTCGCTGATCGCCGCGGGCTCGGCCTACGCCACGCACGGCGAGCCGCTGATCCCGGTCTACGTCTTCTACTCGATGTTCGGCTTCCAGCGCACGGGCGACCAGTTCTGGCAGATGGCCGACCAGCTGGCGCGCGGCTTCGTGCTGGGCGCCACCGCCGGCCGCACCACGCTGACCGGTGAGGGCCTGCAGCACGCCGACGGCCACTCGCACCTG
Organism: Streptomyces sp. MI02-7b; assembly: GCF_033793585.1. NCBI lineage: Bacteria > Bacillati > Actinomycetota > Actinomycetes > Kitasatosporales > Streptomycetaceae > Streptomyces > Streptomyces sp. MI02-7b. The sequence goes on from NZ_JARAWX010000016.1 coordinate 108,664, forward strand.
CTCGCCTCCACGAACCCGGCCGTGGTCGCCTACGACCCGGCGTACGGCTTCGAGATGGCGCACATCGTGCGGGACGGCCTGCGCCGCATGTACGGCGGGACGCCCGAGGCGAACGAGGACGTCTTCTACTACCTCACCGTCTACAACGAGCCGATCGTCCAGCCGGCCGAGCCGGCGAACGTGGACGTGGACGGCATCCTCAAGGGCCTGTACAAGTACAAGGCCGGCGAGGCGGGCGTGGTCCCGGCGCAGATCCTGGCGTCCGGTGTCGCGGTGCCGTGGGCCGTCGAGGCGCAGCGCATCCTCGCCGAGGAGTGGAACGTGCGGGCCGACGTCTGGTCCGCGACCTCCTGGAACGAGCTGCGGCGCGACGCGGTCGCGGCCGAGGAGCACAACCTGCTGCACCCGGAGGAGGAGCAGCGCGTCCCGTACGTGACGCGCAAGCTCTCCGGCTCCGAGGGCCCGTTCGTGGCCGTCTCCGACTGGATGCGGGCCGTCCCGGACCAGATCGCCCGCTGGGTGCCCGGTGTCTGGCAGTCGCTGGGCGCGGACGGCTTCGGCTTCGCGGACACCCGCGGCGCGGCGCGGCGTTTCTTCCACATCGACGCGGAGTCGGTGGTCCTCGGCGTGCTCACCGAGCTCGCCAAGGCGGGGAAGATCGACCGCTCGGTGCTGAAGCAGGCCATCGACCGCTACCAGCTGCTCGACGTGGCCGCCGCCGACCCCGGCGCGGCCGGCGGCGACGCCTGACGGTCCCCGCTTCGCACGGGCCCCCACCGCGGTCGCGGTGGGGGCCCTGCCCTTTCCCGCGGGCTCACGGGCGGCCGGTCACTGGTCGACGATCTGGAAGGCCCGGATGGTGTGCCGGGACTGCGGCACCCAGGTGCCGGAGGGGAACGTCACGAAGTCGCCCTCGGTGGAGCACTCGGCGCTCTGGTAGGTCGTCACGAGCTTGCGCGTGCGGTTGACGAAGGACTTCGCGGTGACGCCCGCGGGCAGCGGCACGCAGGAGTTGACGTCGGTGTCCGCGAGCTCGTGGACGGTGCGGGGGCCGCCGTAGTCCGGCCGGGCCCACAGGCACAGTTCCCCCGGGTCGCAGCCGCCCGCGGGGGCCGCCCCCGCCGTCGCGGGGGACACCAGGACGGCGGCGCCCGCGGCCAGGGCGAGCGGCAGGGTCAGGGTCAGGGTCAGGGCACGGCGCATGTGGATCACTCCCCGTTGTCGGTACGCCCGGTACGGGGCACCACCGTGAACGACGAGGCCCGGGGCCGCCAAGGGCCCCGGGCCTCGATCACCCGGATAGGGAGTTCGCCGGCGTCAGACGTGCACCGCGCCGCCGGCGGCGTCCGCGTTGACGCCGCGCTTGGTCAGGAAGGCGACGGCCGCCGCGAAGGCGGCCACGATGCCGGCCACCATGAAGGCCAGCCCCATCCCGGACAGGAAGGTCTCGTGCGTGACCTTCGTGATCACGGCGACGACCTCGGCCGGGGTGTTCGGGGCGACCGGCGGCACGCCCACCACGACCGCGTCCGCGGCCTGCGCGGCCTGCTCGCCCTTCAGCGGGGGCAGACCCGCCGCGGCCCACTTCCCGGGCAGCGCGCTGTCCACCCGCGAGGCCATGATCGTCCCCAGGACGGCGGTGCCGAGGCTGCCGCCGACCTGCATGGCGGAGCCCTGGAGACCGCCGGCCACGCCGGACAGCTCCAGCGGGGCGTTGCCGACGATGACGTCGGTGGCACCGACCATCACCGGGGCGAGGCCGAGGCCGAGCAGCGCGAACCACAGGGACATGACCAGGGAACCGGAGTCGGCCTCCAGGCCGGTCATGCCGAACATGGCGACCGCCGTGCACACCATGCCGCCGACCAGCGGCACCTGCGGGCCGAACTTGGTGATCAGCATGCCGGCGACCGGCGAGCTGACGATCATCATCGCGGTGAGCGGCAGCAGGTGGACACCGCACTCCACCGCCGACATCCCGTGGACGTTCTGCAGGTAGAAGGTGACGAAGAACAGGCCGCCGAGGAAGGCGAAGGCCATCAGCACCATCAGCAAGGTGCCCGCGGACAGCGGCACCGAGCGGAACATCCGCAGCGGGATCAGCGGCTCGGAGGCCCTGGTCTCCCAGAGCGCGAACAGCACGAACAGCAGCACCGAGCCGATCAGGAAGAGCAGGGTCTGCGCGTTGCCCCAGCCCCACTCCGGAGCCTTGATCAGGCCCCACACCAGGCCGAACATCGCGCCGGAGAGCAGCAGGATGCCCGGGATGTCGAAGGAGCGCGGCGCCTTGTCGGCGCGGACGTCCTTGAGGATCACCAGGCCCATGGCGAGCGCGATCAGGCCCACGGGCACGTTGATGAAGAAGACGGACTCCCAGTTGACGTGCTCGACCAGCAGACCGCCCGCGATCGGCCCGGCGGCGGTGGAGGCGCCGATGACCATGCCCCAGATGCCGATGGCCATGTTGAGCTTCTCGGCCGGGAAGGTGGCCCGCAGCAGGCCGAGCGCGGCGGGCTGCAGCAGCGCGCCGAACACGCCCTGCAGCACGCGGAGCCCGATCACCATGCCGACGCCGCTGGAGAGGCCGATCAAGCCCGAGGTGACCGCGAAGCCCCCGAGGCCGATCAGGAAGGTCTGCCGGTGCCCGAACCGGTCGCCGAGCTTGCCCGCTGTGATCAGCGACACGGCCAGGGCGAGCATGTACCCGGTGGTGATCCACTGGATCTGCTCCCGGGAGGCGCCGAGGTCGGCCTGGATGGCCGGGTTGGCGACGGCGACGATGGTGCCGTCCAGCGCCACGACCATGACGCCGATGGCGACCGAGAAGAGGGTCAGCCAGGGATGGCCGCGGAGTGGCTTCTTGGCAGGCGCCGGTATGGGGTCCGGGGCCTGGCCGGTGACGACGGAGGCTTGGGTCATGGGCAAGAGATTATGGCAGCGTCTGACATTTGACCAAAGCATTCATCCGTCGGTGACTGTCAGGAAGCAGAACCGTTTCGAAGGGGGGCCCGGAAAGGTGGACGGCAGATGACGTACGCGATGCCCAGGACGCCCGTGTGCGGCCTGCGGGAGCGCAAGAAGCAGCGCACGCGGGACGCGCTCGTGCGGGCCGCGGTGGAGCTGTTCGTGGCGCAGGGCTACGACCGGACGACCGTGGACGAGATAGCCGCCGCGGTGGACGTCTCGCAGCGCACGTTCTTCCGCTACTTCGCGGGCAAGGAGGAGGTCGCCCTCGCGCTGGAGGACACCGTCGAGGACGCCTACGTCTCCGCGGTCGCGGCCCGGCCGCCCGGCGAGCCGCCGTTCGCGGCGCTGCACGCGGCGCTGGGCGCGTCGTGGGACGGCATCGGCGCGCTCATCGTCGCCGTCGTGCCGCTGCCCACGTACATGGCGATGTACCGGGTCATCGAGTCCACGCCGACCCTGCTGGCCGCGCAGATGCGCCGCTCGGCCGTGCTGGAGGGGCGGCTGGCGGCCGTCATCGCCGCCCGTGAGGGCCTGGACGCGGCCGATCCGCGGCCGCGGGTGCTCGTGGGCGCCGTCGGCGGGGTGCTCAGAGCCGCCCAGCGGCTGTGGGGCGGCGGCGACGAGACGAGCGTGGAGTCGATCCGCCGGATCACCGAGGAGCACCTGGCCCAACTCGTCCCCGTGCTGACACAACCGTGGGACGAACATCAGCGTGTGTCCGGAATCTCCTTCTTTCAAACGTGACTTGAGTCACGGCGTGCTCAGGGGACCGGCGCCGTCTCCTATGGTGGCACGCAGTGAATTTCGCCGACGAGCGTTTCAGCTCCCCCTCCCTGCGCGCCCTCCTGGCCCTGGCCGTGGTCTTCGTCATGCTGTCGACCACCGGCTGGACGGCGCTGCGTCACCACACCGGTGACAGCGACCCCAAGTCCCTTGCCGCGGCCGCCTGGCGGCACGCCACGGTGGGCGGCCGTCCGCTGCCCGATCCGCAGGCCGGGGCGAACGCCGTGGCGCGTTTCTTCGGCACGCTCGGCCCGGCGCAGGCCCAGCGCCTGGCGAAGCGCTACCCGTTGATCGTGGGCAACCTCAACGGCGCGCCGCTGACGCTGCGTTACCAGGCCAACCAGATCACGCTCGGCACCGAGCGGGCCCGGGAGAACGCCCGCTCGCACAGCCCGCTGCTCAGCGCCGAGGGCCGGAAGGACGCGGCCGAGCTGGCGAGCCGCTATGCCTCGCTCCAGAAGCCCGGCCGGCAGATCCTCGCCTTCGACCCGGCGGGCCGGGGCCGGGTCGCCGAGGTCCTCGGCGACCTGAGGCGCGCGGACCGGGTCTCGATCGTGGTGCCCGGTGTCGACACCGACGTGATGTCCTTCGAGCGCACCGCCCTCCCCTACCGGGCACCGGCGGGCATGGCGCACTCCCTGTACGCCGCCGAGCGGGCCGCCGATCCGGGCGCCCGCACGGCCGTCATCGCGTGGGCCGACTGGACCACCCCGCTCGGCGTGGGCCTGGACGCGTCCACCGGAGAACGGGCCGAGCAGGGCGCGGTCCGGCTGACCGCCCTGGTGCGGGCGCTGCCGGCGCGCGGCGACGTGGCGCTGTTCTGCCATTCGTACGGCTCGGTGCTGTGCGGTGTGGCCGCACCCGGTCTGCCGGCCGGCCGGGTCTCGGACATCACGGTCTTCGGCAGCCCCGGCATGCGCGTGGACCGGGCGGCCGATCTGCGCACCGGCGCCCGCGTGTGGGCCACCCGGGACAGCTCGGACTGGATCGGCGACGTACCGCACCTGGAGATCGCGGGGCTGGGCCACGGCGCGGACCCGGTCTCCCGGGCCTTCGGCGCCCGGGTCGTCAGCTCCGACGGCGCCGAGGGCCACGCGGGCTACTTCCGCTCGGGCACCGGCAGCCTCGCCAACTTCACCCGTATCGCCCTCGGGCGCTTTCCGGACGTCCGCTGCGCCGAAGGCAGGTCCTGCACGGCGGGCGTGGCCTAGACCGGCCTCACACGGCAGGTTCCCCCGGCGGGAACCCGGCCTACGATGACTCGTATGGGTGACGTATTGGCCGGATCCAACGCCGTATGGGAGTTCGATGCCGACGCGGTCCTCATCCGGTACGAGCGGGGGATGCGCAACTCCAGGCTGCTCCAGGTGCTCGGCCGGCGCCGCGTCCCCTACGCAGCTCTGTCGGGCGTGGAGCTCGCGCCGGGCAGGCGCGGCACCCTGGTGCTGCGCGCCGTGCCGCGGCCGGGTGCCGACCCCCTGATGGAGGCGGCGGACGGCCAGCTCAAGGAGGCCGCCGACCCCTACCGTCTGGTGCTGCCCGCCGCCCGCGAACCGCTCGCCGAGCAGTGCGCCGAGCACCTGCTGACCGCGATCGGCGCCCGGGGCGCCGACGCGGACGAGCCGGCCCCGCACCACCTCGTGGACGCCCCCGCCCCTCCCCTGTCGTTCAAGGCGTACGACGGGAGGGCGTCCTTCGACGGGCACACGGTGTCCTTCCGCTGGTTCTGGACCGGCGCCTCCACGGCGAAGTGGCGGGCCGGCGACCAGCACTTCCCGGTCGCCGGGCTGACCGGCCTCGACTGGCGCTCCCCCGAGGCACTCGGCGGCCACCTGCGGCTGCTCCCCCGCGACGGCGGCGGCCGGCTGCCGGGCGGCGCGGACGACGACCCGACGGCCGTGGTGTTCGGCCTCGGCTACGGCCCGGTCCACGAGTCGCTGCCGCTGGCGGCGGCCGTCCTGGCGGCGATCCAGCGGGCCGCGCGGTCGCGGCCCGCCCTGGAGCGCGAGGGCTACTCGCGCGCCGCCGACGTGGACGACATGTCCGCGTAGCGGTCACCGGCGACCTGTCCCGCGATCGGTTCCAGCCACCCCAGCTCGGTCTCGTCCAGGACGATCCGGGTGGCGGCGGCGTTCTCCCGCACGCGCTCGGCCTTCCGGGTGCCCGGGATCGGGACGACCGCCAGCCGGTGCACCTGGGCCCGCTGCTGGACCCAGGCCAGGGCGATCTGGCCGGGTGTGGCGTCGTGCGCCTCGGCGGCCCTGCGCAGCGGCTCCAGCAGATCGGCGTTGCGCTTGGCGTTCTCCCCGGTGAAGCGGGGCTGGGCCTGCCGGAAGTCGTCCGCCGTCAGCTCCGAGGCGGCCCGGAAGGAGCCGGTGAGGAAGCCGCGCCCGAGCGGGGAGTACGGCACCACGGCCACGCCCAGCTCGGCGGCGGCACCGGCGAGGGAGACCTCCACGTCACGGCTGAACAGCGACCACTCCGACTGCACGGCCGCGATCGGGTGCACCGCGTGCGCCTCGCGCAGCTCGGCCCCGGTCACCTCGGACAGGCCCAGGTGCTTGACCTTGCCCGCCCGCACCAGCTCGGCCATCGCGCCGACCGACTCGGCCAGCGGCACGGCCGGGTCACGGCGGTGCATGTAGTACAGGTCGACGACGTCCGTGCCGAGACGGCGCAGGCTGGCGTCGACGGCCTGCCGGATGTAGGCCGGGTCGTTGCGCACGCCGCGGTACCGCAGGTCGTCGGCCTTGCGCTCGATGCCGAACTTGGTGGCGAGGGTGATCTCGTCGCGGTGCGCCCGCACGAAGGGGGCGAGGAACTCCTCGTTCGCGCCCAGGCCGTAGACGTCGGCGGTGTCGAAGAGCGTGACGCCGAGGCCGAGCGCCGCCTCCAGCGTGGCACGGGCGGCGCCCTCGTCGGTCGGTCCGTAGAACTCGCTGATGCCCATGCAGCCCAGGCCCTGCACGCCGACCAGGGGGCCGTCCGTGCCGAGTGCGACCGTGGCGATCGGCTCGTTGTTCGTGTCGGTCATGGGGTTCATGCCCTCTCGGACGCCCTGGGGGCGTCGGCGTAGACGTCGATCTTGTGGTCGAGGACCGCGAGGGTGTCCTGGAGCTCGGCGATCCGCTGCAGCACATCCCGCCGGGTGGACTCCAGCAGGTCCCGGCGATCGGGGAAGGTGTGATCGCCCAGCCGCACCAGCTCCGCGTAGCGGACCATGTCCGCGACCGGCATCCCGGTCAACCGCAGTTTGCCGACGAAGGCCAGCCAGTCCAGGTCGCGATGGGTGAAGCGGCGCTGCCCGGTGTGGGACCGGTCGACATGCGGCATCAGGCCGATCCTCTCGTACCAGCGCAGGGTGTGCGCGCTCAGGCCGGTGAAGGCGGCGACCTCGCTGATCGTGTAGCGGTCCCGGCCGGCCGGGAGGGGGTGCGGCGCCTCGTCGGCGCTGCCGGGTGCGCTGCCGGGCTTGCTCTTGGCCACCTGCGTCACGGTCATGGGTTCCACGCTAAAACCCTGGAGTGCACTCCAGGCAAGGGCATTGGTTAGGCTCACCGTCATGCGGAGCCTGAGCAGCCTGAGCGCGATCGAGAACTGGCCTGTCCCGACGGCCGCGGCGGCGGTCGTCCGCCGCGACGGCACCGTCCTGGGAACGTACGGCGAGACCGGGCGGCGCTTCCGGCTGATGTCGGTGACCAAGCCGCTGTCCGCGTACGCGGCGCTGGTCGCGGTGGAGGAGGGCGCGGTCGAACTGGACGAGCCGGCCGGCCCGGAGGGCTCGACCGTACGGCACCTGCTCGCGCACACCTCCGGGCTCGCCTTCGACGAGCACCGGGTGATGGCGGCGCCCGGCACCCGGCGGATCTACTCCAACGCGGGCTTCGAGGCGCTGTCCGACCACATCGCCAAGGCCACCGAGATCCCCTTCGCCGAGTACCTGCGGCAGGCGGTGCTGGAGCCGCTCGGCATGCACGCCACCGACCTGCCGGGCTCGGCGGGCGCGGGCGCCGTCTCGACCGTGGACGACCTGGTGCGTTTCGCCGCCGAACTGCAGGCGCCGCGGCTGCTGGCGCCGGAGACGGTGGCCGCGGCCACCTCGGTGGCCTTCCCGGGGCTCAAGGGCGTCCTGCCGGGCTACGGCGGCCAGGACCCCAACGACTGGGGTCTGGGCTTCGAGATCCGGGGCCACAAGTCGCCGCACTGGACGGGCGCGTCGTCCTCGCCGGGCACCTACGGGCACTTCGGGCAGTCCGGCACGTTCCTGTGGGTCGACCCCGGGGCCGGGGCGGCCTGCGTGGTGCTGACGGGCCGTGACTTCGGCGAGTGGGCGCTGCCGTTGTGGCCCGCGCTCACGGACGCGGTGCTGTCGCAGTTGTGACCAGCGTCAGCGGGATCGGTCCGCAGGACCGCCCGCTGAAGCTCCGCAGCAGCGAGCCTGCCAGGTGCCGGGGATCGGTGGAAGCGGCCACCCGGCCGCGGGCGTTGACCAGCGCGGCCGGGGCCGGCAGCCGGCGCAGCAGCGGCAGCACGGCGGCCTCGAAGTGGCGCAGGTAGACGTCCGCGGCGGCCACGCCGAGGAAGCGGCCGCCGTGCTGGACCGGCACCGACAGCGTGAGGCTGTACTCGTCGGAGCACAGGTAGTCCACGTACGGTCCGGCCACCGCGCGTTCGCCGGTGGCGCGGGGCAGCGCGAACCAGTCCCAGTGGGTGTAGTCGGAGTACGCCGAGGTCTGCGGGTCGAGGTCGAGCAGCAGCGGCCGCAACTCCCCGTCCCGGTGCGTCTGCCACCACTCCAGCCAGGCCGGTACGTCGCCGAGCAGCCCGGGTTCGGCGATGAAGCCGATACCGGAGATCAGGTCGCCCCGGCCGCGCAGCCGGTCGTGCAGCAGCGGCCGCAGCGCGGCGAGGTCGGCGGAGGTGGGCGCGCGGCCTGCCGCGCGCACGGCGGCGACGGCGGTGGTGCGTTCGGCGACCTGGCCGACGGCGGCGAAGACGTCCTCGAGCGCCGCGCGGACCCGGTCCACGACACCGGCGGCGACGTCCTCGACGACGGTTGATGAGCTCATGACCACGGCGACTGCCTCCGGTGCGGGAGACGGGAGGTGCGGGGCGCCCGGGTCAGCCGGCGGCGGTCAGACGCAGTCCGATCAGGCGCTCCATCGCGTCCTGAACCCGCCGTTCGGCCAGGGACCTGGCCCGTTCCGCGTCGCCTTCGCGCACGGCGCCGATCAGCGCGCGGTGCAGCGCGACGGCCGCCGCGCGGGCGTCGTCCTCCCCGAGTGCGAGACAGATTAGCGCTCCGATCTCCGCCTGGATACGGATCTCCTCCTTGGTGAGACGGGCCGACTGGGAGGCGGCGGCGAGTTCCACATGGAGCCGGCCGTAGACGCGGCCGCGGGCGGCGAGGTCGTCGGCCGTCTCGAACTCCTCCAGGGAGCGCCGGAGCGGGGCGAGGTCGTCCGGTCCGGTGCGCTCGGCGGCCAGTCGCGCGGCGGAACCGGCCACGGCGGCCCAGTGGTCGGCGAGGTCGCGCAGTTCCTCGGTGCTCCAGTCGGCCAGCCGGTGGCCCAGCCGGGCGTGCCGGGGCTGGCCCGGGGCGGTGACGAAGCTGCCGCCGCCGCGGCCGCGGCGGGTGGTGACCAGCCCCTGCTGCCGCAGGGCCATGAGCGCCTCCCGCAAGGTCACCGTGGACACGCCCAGCCGGGTGGCCAGTTCGCTCTCCCCGGGCAGTTGCTCCCCGTCGGCCAGCAGGCCCAGCTCGATGGCGTCCGCCAGCCGCCGCACGACCGCGTCCACCCGGGCGAGGTTGCCGACGGGCGCGAAGACGGCGTGCAGCGCGCCATTCGAAAGTTTGCTCACCCGGACACCTTCTCACTTGGGGAAAGTTTTACCCCGGCCAGGCCTTGTCCTCTGAAATATAACTTCATAGGTTTTCAGTCAACGCCCTTGCGAACAGAAAGGTTCCCGCCCATGGAGGGAACGGCCGGCGGAACGGCCAGCGGAGCAGCCACCGGAACGCCCGCCGTGCGGCTGCGGGGACTGGCCAAGTCGTTCGGCCCGGTGCGCGCGGTCGACGGCCTCGACCTGGAGATCGCCGACGGCGAGTTCTTCTCGATGCTCGGGCCGTCCGGCTCCGGCAAGACCACCGTGCTGCGCATGGTCGCGGGCTTCGAGGCCCCCACCGCGGGCAGCGTCGAACTCGCCGGCCGGGACGTCACCCGCCTCGCCCCCTTCGAGCGGGACGTGAACACCGTCTTCCAGGACTACGCGCTCTTCCCGCACATGACGGTTGAGCAGAACGTCGCGTACGGACTGCGGATCCGCAAGGTGCCCAAGGCCGAGCGCGCCGAGCGCGCCCGCGCCGCCCTCGCCTCGGTACGGCTGGCGGACTTCGGCGGGCGGCGCCCCGCCCAGTTGTCCGGCGGGCAGCGGCAACGGGTGGCGCTGGCCCGGGCCCTGGTCAACCGGCCGAAGGTGCTGCTGCTGGACGAGCCGCTGGGGGCGCTCGACCTCAAGCTGCGCGAGCAGATGCAGGTCGAGCTCAAGGAACTCCAGCGCGCGGTCGGCATCACCTTCGTCCTCGTCACCCACGACCAGGAGGAGGCGCTGACCCTCAGCGACCGGATCGCCGTCTTCAACGGCGGCCGGATCGAACAGGTCGGCACCCCCGCCGAGGTGTACGAGCGGCCCGCCACCCCCTTCGTCGCCGGCTTCGTCGGCACGTCCAACCTGCTCACCGACGAGAGCGGGACCTACAGCGTCCGGCCGGAGAAGATCCGGCTGCTGGACGCCGGGGAGGAGGCGTCCGGCGCGGACGACACCGACGGCACCGCGCTGCGCACCGTCTCCGGCACCGTCGCCGAGGTCGTCTACCTCGGCGACTCCACCCGCTTCCTGGTCGACCTGGACGACGGCGGCCGGGTGACCGCCCTCCAGCAGAACCGGGAGACCTCCTCGGCGGACGTCGCCGCGTACCGGGGCACCCGCGTCCGCCTCCAGTGGCACCGCCGCCACCACGTCACCGTCCAGCCCGCCCCACCGGAAACGGAGTCCACGTGCGTCTGACCCGTACCCTCGCCGCCTGCACCCTCCTGGCCCTGGCCACCGCCTGCGGCGGGTCCTCCTCCGACAAGGGCTCCGGCTCCGGAAGCGGGTTCACCCCGCCGAAGCTCAGTGCGCAGAAGACCCTCGGGAAGACCGAGGGCACGGTCAACCTGATCGCCTGGGCCGGCTACGCCGAGGACGGCTCCAACGACAAGTCCGTCGACTGGGTCACGCCGTTCGAGAAGGAGACCGGCTGCCAGGTCAACACCAAGGTGGCCGGCACCTCGGACGAGATGGTCAGCCTGATGAAGACCGGCCAGTACGACGCCGTCTCCGCCTCCGGCGACGCCTCGCTGCGGCTGATCGCCTCGGGCGACGCCGCCCCGGTCAACACCGGTCTGGTGCCCAACTACAAGGACATCTTCCCGAGTCTGAAGATGCAGAAGTGGAACTCGGTGAACGGGGTCGCCTACGGCATCCCGCACGGCCGCGGCGCCAACCTGCTGATGTACCGCACCGACAAGGTCTCCCCCGCGCCGACCTCCTGGTCCGCGGTGTTCGACAAGTCCTCCCCGTACAAGGGCCACGTCACCGCCTACGACTCGCCCATCTCCATCGCGGACGCCGCGCTGTACCTGATGAAGACCAAGCCGGAACTGGGCATCAAGGACCCGTACGCCCTGGACCAGAAGCAGTTCGACGCCTCGGTCGCCCTGCTGAAGGAGCAGAACGCCAACATCGGCGAGTACTGGAGCGACTACCTCAAGGAGATCTCCGCGTTCAAGAGCGGCGACTCCGTCATCGGCACCAGCTGGCAGGTCATCGCCAACCTCGCCGAGGCCGAGAAGGCCCCGGTCGCCGCCGTCCTCCCGAGCGAGGGCGCGACGGGCTGGTCCGACACCTGGATGATCTCCGCCAAGGCCCAGCACCCCAACTGCGCCTACAAGTGGCTCGACTGGATCGTCTCGCCCAAGGTCAACGCCCAGGTCGCCGAGTGGTTCGGCGAGGCCCCGTCGAACGCCAAGTCCTGCGCGCTGACCGCCGACAAGAACCACTGCACCGTCTTCCACGCCTCCGACGAGCCGTACTGGAAGAAGGTCCACTTCTGGAACACCCCGATCCCGCAGTGCCTCGACGGCCGCACCGACGTCGCTTGCGTCCCCTACGCCAAGTGGGTCCAGGCCTGGACCGAGATCAAGGGCTGAACCGTCCGTGACCACCACGACTACCACGAGCACCACACCCGGGCGGCGGCTCGCGGGCTTCCTGCACCGCCGCCCGCGGCTGCGGCTGTCGCTGCTGCTGTCCGCCCCGCTGCTGTGGCTGGTACTGGCCTATCTGGGCTCGCTGGCCGCGCTGTTCCTCTCCGCCTTCTGGACCACCGACCCCTTCACCTCGAACGTCGTCAAGGTCTGGAGCACCGACAACTTCCACGCCCTGTGGACGACCCCGGTCTACCGGGACGTCGCGCTGCGCAGCCTCGGCGTGGCGGTCGCGGTCACCGTCATCGACGTCGTCATCGCCTTCCCGATCGCCTTCTACACCGCGCGGGTGGCCCGGCCCCGCCACCGGCACCTGCTGGTGGTCGCCGTGCTCACCCCGCTGTGGGCGAGTTACCTCGTCAAGGCCTACGCCTGGCGGGTGATGCTCTCCGAGGACGGTCCGCTGGACTGGGCGCTGGCCCCGCTCGGCCTGCACGGCCCCGGGTACGGGCTGCCGGCCGCCGTCGTCGTACTGGCCTACCTGTGGCTGCCGTACATGATCCTGCCCCTGCACGCCGGCCTGGAGCAGCTGCCCGGCAGCCTGCTGGACGCCTCCGCGGACCTCGGGGCGCGGACCTGGCGCACCTTCAGGTCGGTCGTGCTGCCGATGGTGCTGCCCTCGGTGGCGGCCGGTTCGGTGTTCACCTTCTCGCTCAGCCTCGGCGACTACATCGCCGTCCAGATCGTCGGCGGCAAGACGCAGCTCATCGGCAACGTCGTCTACTCCAACATCACCCTCGACCTGCCGCTCGCCGCCGCCCTGGGCACGGTGCCGGTCGCGATCATCGTTGTCTACCTGCTGGCCGTGCGACGCACCGGCGCGCTCCAGAGTCTGTGAGGACCGTAGGCCATGCACCTGTCCCGACCCGCCCGGATCGCCCTGCGCGTCGCGGCCGCGCTCGGCTTCGCCGTCATCTACCTTCCGTTGCTGCTGGTCCTGCTGAACTCCTTCAACGCCGACCGCGCCTTCGGCTGGCCGCCCTCCGGGCTCACCCTGCGCTGGTGGGGCGACGCCTGGCACAGCGACGGCGCCCGCGCCGCGCTGTGGACCTCGGTGCGGGCCGGACTCGGCGCGACGGCGGTGTCCCTGGTGCTGGGCACGCTGATCGCCTTCGCCGTCCAGCGCCACCGGTTCTTCGGCCGTGAGGCACTGTCCTTCGTGGTGGTCCTGCCGATCGCCCTGCCGGGCATCGTCACCGGCATCGCCCTGAACACGGCGTTCCGCACGGTGCTGGAGCCGCTCGGCGTGGGCCTCGGGCTGTTCACGGTCGTCGTGGGTCACGCCACCTTCTGCGTCGTGGTGGTCTTCAACAACGTCCTGGCCCGGCTGCGGCGGACCTCGGGCTCGTACGAGGAGGCGGCCATGGACCTGGGCGCCGACACCTTCCAGGTCTTCCGCGACATCACCTTCCCGCTGATCCGCTCGGCGCTGCTGGCGGGCGGCCTGCTGGCCTTCGCGCTCTCCTTCGACGAGATCGTGGTCACCACCTTCACCGCCGGGCCCGGGGTCCAGACGCTCCCGGTGTGGATCTTCGGCAACATGGCCCGGCCGCAGCAGGCGCCCGTGGTCAACGTGGTCGCCGCGGTGCTGATCGTGCTGTCGGTGGTCCCTATCTACGTCGCCCAGCGGCTGTCCGCGGACACCGCTTCGGGGGGCCGGATCTGAGGCGCGGACGCGCGCAGAACAGGGGTCCGTGCCATCCTTCCGCCCGGATAAGGCAGGCTTGTACCGTGCCAGAACCCGCGCAGAACGCATTCGACCCCGCCCGCGACCACTCCCACACCGCGACCCTGCGACGGCTGGAGAAGTCCTCGGGGCGCCTCGCGGCGGCGGCGATCGCTCGGATGGACGCACAGTTGCCCTGGTACCGGGCCATGCCGCCGGAGAACCGTTCGTGGATCGGGCTCGTGGCGCAGGCGGGCATCGCGGCGTTCACCGAGTGGTTCCGGCACCCCGAGACGCCGCAGGCGATCAGCACCGACGTCTTCGGCACCGCGCCGCGTGAGCTGACCCGGGCGATCTCGTTGCGCCAGACGGTGGAGATGGTGCGCACCACCATCGAGGTGATGGAGGCGGCCATCGACGAGGTCGCCGCGCCCGGCGACGAGTCGGTGCTGCGCGAGGCGCTGCTGGTGTACGCCCGGGAGATCGCCTTCGCGACGGCCCAGGTGTACGCCCAGGCGGCGGAGGCGCGCGGGGCCTGGGACGCCCGCCTGGAGTCCCTGGTGGTCAACGCCGTGCTGTCCGGGGAGGCGGACGAGGGCGTGCTGTCGCGGGCGGCGGCGCTCGGCTGGAGCTCCCCCGACAAGATCGTGGTGGTGCTGGGCACGGCCCCCAACGGCGACAGCGAACTGACCGTGGAGGCCATCCGCCGGGCGTCACGCCACGCGAAGCTGCAGGTCCTGACCGGTGTGCTGGGCGACCGGCTGATCGTGGTCGCGGGCGGCGACGACGAGCCGCTGCGCGTCGCCAAGGCGCTGATCGGCCCCTTCGCGGCGGGCCCGGTGGTGGCCGGCCCGGTCGTCGGCGACCTGCTGTCGGCCTCCCGTTCCGCGCAGGCCGCGGCCGCCGGCCTGCGGGCCTGCGCCGCGTGGCCGGACGCGCCGAGACCCGTGCAGGCGGACGACCTGCTGCCGGAGCGGGCGATGGCCGGGGACCGCTACGCCCGCGATCAGCTGGTGGAGGAGATCTACAGGCCCCTGGAGGAAGCCGGGTCGGCGTTGCTGGAGACGCTGTCGGTGTACCTGGAACAGGCGTCGTCGCTCGAAGGGGCCGCCCGTATGTTGTTCGTTCACCCCAACACCGTCCGGTACCGCCTGCGACGTGTGACGGACGTCACCGGCTGGTCGCCCTCGGATGTACGCTCCGCGTTCACCCTTCGTATCGCGCTCATCCTGGGCCGGCTCTCCGACTCCGGACAGACACCGTAGGTGTACGCAGGGCGTTTGTGGGACACCAACAAATCGCCCGTCGGTTCTTGGTCCCTGTCCCCACGGGCGGGGACGACCTCGCTCAAGAGAGAGTTGAAAGCGTGCTCGTACTCGTCGCTCCCGGCCAGGGTGCCCAGGCCCCCGGCTTCCTCGCCCCATGGCTCGATCTGCCCGGCGTCTCCGATCGCCTCGCGGAGCTGTCCGCGACCGCCGGACTCGATCTCGCCCACTACGGCACCAAGGCCGACGCGGAGGAGATCCGCGACACGGCCGTCGCCCAGCCGCTGCTGGTCGCCGCCGGCCTGGTCGCGGCGGAGCGGCTGCTGCCCGGCGCCGGCGCGCCGCACGCGGTGGCCGGCCACAGCGTCGGTGAGATCACCGCCGCGGCGATCGGCGGGGTGCTGAGCGCCGACGCGGCGATGGCGTTCGTCCGCACCCGCAGCACGGCGATGGCCGAGGCCGCCGCCGTCACCGAGACCGGCATGTCGGCGGTGCTCGGCGGGGACCCGGACACGGTCGTGGCGCACCTGGAGAAGCTCGGACTCACCCCCGCGAACATCAACGGCGCCGGACAGATCGTCGCCGCCGGCACGATCGCGCAGCTGGCCGCGCTGACCGCGGACAAGCCGGAGAAGGCGCGGGTGATCCCGCTGAAGGTGGCGGGTGCCTTCCACACCCACCACATGGCCCCGGCCGTGGCCACCCTGGACGCGCTGGCGGGGACGCTGGAGGTCTCCGACCCGTCGCTGCCGTACGTGTCCAACACCGACGGCACGGTCGTCACCGGCGGCAAGGAGGTCGTCGCGCGGCTGGTGTCGCAGGTGTCCAACCCCGTGCGGTGGGACCTGTGCATGGACACCTTCAAGGAACTCGGCGTCACCGCCGTGATCGAGCTCGTCCCGGGTGGCACTCTGGTGGGCCTGGCCAAGCGAGCGATGCCCGGCGTCGCGACCCTGGCCCTCAAGACCCCGGACGACCTCGAGGCCGCCCGCGCGATCGTCGCCGAGCACGGCGCCCAGGAATAGGAGTCCTCGCAGACATGACCGCGAAGATCAGGCCCGCCAAGGGCTCCCCGTACGCACGGATCATGGGCGTCGGCGGCTACCGGCCGACCCGCGTGGTGCCCAACGAGGTGATCCTGGAGCACATCGACTCCAGCGACGAGTGGATCCGCTCCCGCTCCGGCATCGCCTCCCGCCACTGGGCCGGCCCGGACGAGACGGTCTCCGAGATGTCCGTGATCGCGGCGGGCAAGGCCATCGCCGACGCGGGGATCTCCGCCGAGGACATCGGCGGCGTCATCGTCGCCACGGTCTCCCACTTCAAGCAGACCCCGGCGGTCGCGACCGAGATCGCGCACCGGATCGGTGCGGTCAAGCCGGCCGCGTTCGACATCTCCGCGGGCTGCGCCGGCTTCACGTACGCCGTGACGCTCGCCAAGGGCATGGTCACCGAGGGCAGCGCCAAGCACGTCCTGGTGATCGGCGTCGAGCGGCTGAGCGACCTGACCGACAAGTCCGACCGCGCCACCGCCTTCCTCTTCGGCGACGGCGCCGGCGCGGTCGTCATCGGCCCCGCCGACGAGCCGGAGATCGGCCCGACCGTGTGGGGTTCGGAGGGCGACAAGTCCAACACCATCACCCAGACCGTCGCATGGGACCGCTTCCGTGTGGGTGATGTCGCACAGCTCCCGGTGGACGCCGACGGACAGGTGAAGTTCCCGGCGATCACCCAGGAGGGCCAGACGGTCTTCCGCTGGGCGGTCTTCGAGATGGCCAAGGTGGCCCAGGAGGCGCTGGACGCCGCCGGGATCACCGCGGACGACCTGGACGTCTTCATCCCGCACCAGGCCAACATGCGGATCATCGACTCGATGATCAAGGCGCTCAAGCTCCCCGAGCACGTCGCCGTGGCCCGCGACATCGAGACCACCGGCAACACCTCGGCCGCGTCGATCCCGCTCGCGATGGAGCGCCTGCTGGCCACCGGACAGGCCAAGAGCGGCGACACGGCCCTGATCATCGGGTTCGGGGCGGGTCTCGTGTACGCCGCCACGGTCGTTACCCTCCCCTAGGCAACACCCCACGCGGCGGCGCACTCCCGCCCGCCGCAGCCCGTAGTAACAGCACCGAAGAAGGAGAGCGCCGCAATGGCCGCCACCCAGGAAGAGATCGTCGAGGGTCTCGCCGAGATCGTGAACGAGATCGCCGGCATCCCCACCGAGGACGTCCAGCTGGACAAGTCCTTCACCGACGACCTGGACGTCGACTCGCTGTCCATGGTCGAGGTCGTCGTCGCCGCCGAGGAGCGCTTCGAGGTGAAGATCCCGGACGACGACGTCAAGCAGCTCAAGACCGTCGGCGACGCCGTCGACTACATCCTCAAGGCCCAGGCCTGATCAAGGCCGGTCCCGGACGACGTGTCTGTCGCCCGCCCTTCTAGACGTGGAGAGACAATCCCTGTGAGCCCGACCAATCACACCGTGGTCGTCACCGGTATCGGCGCAACCACTCCGCTGGGCGGGGACAGCGCGTCGAGCTGGGAGGGGCTTCTCGCCGGCCGTTCCGGCGTCACCGCCCTGACCCAGGACTGGGCCGCCGAACTGCCGGTGCGCATCGCGGCGCAGATCGCCGTGGAGCCGCTGGAGGTTCTGCCCCGCCCGGTCGCACGCAAGCTCGACCGCTCTGCCCAGTTCGCACTCATCGCCACCCGTGAGGCGTGGGCCGACGCGGGCTTCGCCGCCAAGGCCGGCGAGGACAGCTCGATCGACCCCGACCGTCTCGGCGCGGTCATCGCCTCCGGCATCGGCGGCGTCACCACCCTGCTCGACCAGTACGACAACCTGCTGGCGTCCGGCCCGCGCAAGGTGTCCCCGCACACCGTGCCGATGCTGATGCCCAACAGCCCCTCCGCCAACGTCGGCCTGGAGGTCAACGCCCGGGCCGGTGTGCACACCCCGGTCAGCGCGTGCGCCTCGGGCGCGGAGGCCGTCGGCTACGCGTACGAGATGATCCGCTCCGGCCGTGCCGACGTGGTCGTCGCCGGCGGCACCGAGGCGGCCATCCACCCGCTGCCGATCGCGGCCTTCGCCAACATGATGGCGATGTCCAAGAACAACGAGGACCCGCAGGGCGCCTCCCGCCCGTACGACAAGGCCCGCAACGGCTTCGTCCTCGGCGAGGGCGCGGGCGTCGTCATCCTGGAGTCGGCCGAGCACGCCGCCAAGCGCGGCGCCAAGGTCTACGCCGAGGTGCTGGGCCAGGGCCTGTCGGCCGACGCCCACCACATCGCCCAGCCGGAGCCCACCGGCCGCGGCATCGCCGCCGCGCTGGAGCAGCTGCTGACCGCCACGGGCATCGACCCGGCGCAGATCCACCACCTCAACTCGCACGCCACGTCCACCCCGCAGGGTGACATCGCGGAGGTCAAGGCGCTGCGCAAGGTCCTCGGCGACCACCTCGACCACGTGGCCATCTCGGCCACCAAGTCGATGACCGGTCACCTCTTGGGCGGCGCGGGCGGCATCGAGACGGTCGCGACCGTCCAGGCCCTGTACCACCGCACCGCCCCGCCGACGATCAACCTCACCGACCTCGACGACGAGATCGAGCCGGGTCTGGTCTCCGGCGAGGCCCGGAAGCTGCCGGGCGGTCAGATCGTGGCCGTCAACAACTCCTTCGGCTTCGGCGGCCACAATGTCGTCCTGGCCCTGCGGACCGTCTGACGGCGGCACCGAGCGCCCATCTCGCCCGAGGGCCGGCCCACCGCTCACGCGGTGGGCCGGCCCTCGGGCGTCGCGGGCGCCCGTCAGGGGCAGCTGACGACCTGTCCGGCCCAGGACAGCCCGCCGCCGAAGCCGAGCAGCAGCACGGGGGCGCCCGGTGCCAGGTCGCCGCGCTCGACGAGCTTGGAGAAGGCCAGCGGGACCGAGGCCGCGGAGGTGTTGCCGGAGTCGACGACGTCCTTGGCCACGACCGCGTCCGTGGCGCCGAGTTGACGGACCACCGACTCGATGATGCGCAGGTTGGCCTGGTGCGTCACGATGCCGCCGAGATCGGCCACGGAGACGCCGGCCCGCCGGCAGGCCTCCTCGGCGATCGGGGCGAGGGTCGAGGTGGCCCAGCGGAAGACCGCCTGGCCGTCCTGGGCGAAGCGGGGCTGCCAGGCGCCCGCGAGCCGCACGGCGTCCGCACGGGTGGGGTCGGAGCCCCAGACCACCGGGCCGACGCCCTGGCGGCCGTCGGGGCCGGTGGCGCCGTCCGGGACCGCGCTGAGGACGGCAGCCCCGGCGCCGTCGCCGAGCAGGACGCAGGTGCTGCGGTCGGTCCAGTCGGTGAGGTCGGACATCTTCTCGGCGCCGATGACGAGGGCGTGCCGCGCGGCTCCGGCGCGCACGGAGTGGTCGGCGGCGGCCAGCGCGGTGGTGAAGCCCGCGCAGGCGTTGTTGAGGTCGTAGGAGGCGGGTGCGGCCGCCCCGAGCCGGGCGGCGACCCGGGCGGCGGTGCTCGGGGAGCGGTCGATGGCGCTGGAGGTGGCCACGACGACGAGGTCGATGTCCGCGGGCGCCAGGCCCGCGGCCGCCAGCGCCTTCCCGGCGGCGGCCGTCGCCATGTCGGCGACCGATTCGTCGTCGCCGGCGATGCGGCGGGTGGCGATGCCGGTGCGCTGCCGGATCCAGGCGTCGCTGGTGTCGACCATGGCGGCCAAGTCGTCGTTGGTGAGAACGCGTTCGGGCTGGTGGTGGCCGAGGGCGACGATACGGGTCGAGGTCATGCCGGAACTATAGCGACCGACCGATCGGACTCTAAAGGAGGGCAGCTCGCTACGATGGCCGCATGAGCCCACGCAAGTCAGCCACCGAGGCCCGCCACACCCGCGAGCGGATCATCGAGCGCAGCGTCGCGGTCGCCTCCGTGGAGGGCCTGGAGGGACTGACCATCGGCCGGCTCGCGACCGACCTCGGGATCAGCAAGTCCGGGCTGCTGGGCCACTTCGGCACCAAGGAGGCGCTGCAGATCGCCGCCCTGCGCCGGGCCTCGGAGATCTTCACCCGCGCCGTCTGGCTGCCCGCCGCGGGCAGCCCGCCCGGCCTGGTCCGGCTGACGGCGATCTGCGAGGCATGGGTGACCTACCTCGACCGCGAGCGGGAGGCCTTCCCGGGTGGCTGCCTGTTCACCGCATCCGCCGTGGAGTTCGACGGGCGCGAGGGCCCGGTGCGGGACGCGGTGGCCCGGCTGTACACGGTGTGGAAGCGGCGCCTGGTGCGGGATCTGCGGGCCGCCGTCGAGCAGGGCGAACTGCCCCAGGACACCGATGCCGACCAGATCGTGTTCGAGCTCAACGGCGTCTACTTCGCGCTCAATCACGCCGTCCAGCTCTTCGGCGACCGGAGCGCCCCCGACCGCGCCCGGCGTGCGCTGCGCCGCGTCCTGCGCTGACGAATCAGCCCTTCGGGGGGATTGGCCCGAATTGCCGGATGGCCGGCCGTGCCGCCGCACACCATCTCGGACATGACCATATGGCTGAGGGGGGCCGGCCTCACGGCGGCCGCTGTGCTGGTGGTGCTGGGTCCGGGCGGGCCGGGGGGTCCCGGGGGCGCGGGTACGGCCCACGCCGACGACCGCCCCGGCGTCCCGGGACCGCCGGTCGTGCGGTTCCTGCCGGACGGCACCGTACGCGTGGAGACGGGCGGCGGGGCCGTCCGCGTGGAGACCAACACCGAGGGCGGCACCGGGGGGAACGCGCCGCGGACCCGCGTCCGGATCCGGCACGGCGGTGACACCGTGGAGGCGCAGACCGGCCCCGGTGGCTCGTCGGCCCGCGTACGACGGGAGCACTGCCCCCGCTACCAGTCCTCGGTGGACGCCTCCACGGACGCCTCGGGCGCGCGGGGCTCGGTGTCCTGGCGGCATCCGTGCGGACCGGCCCCCCGCCCGAAACCCACCCCCGCGCCGGCCGCGCCCGTACGGCAGCGGCCCGCGCCCACCCCGACACCGACACCCACGCCCACCCCGACACCCACCCCGACACCCACTCCGACCCCGACCCCGGCGCCCAGCCGCCGGGTCGAACTGCCGCCGGTCGCCTATCACAAGGTCACCGCGCTGCCACCGCCCGAGGGGCCGAGCCTCGTCCACCTCATGCTGCTGATCACCGCGCCCGCGGTGCTGTCGGCCGCCGCGCTCAAGCCCCGTTCCCAAGCCCGTTCCCGGAGGTGACGCATGTCGGACTGGATTGTCCTGGCCATCGGAATGGCCGCGAGCTGCGTGGTCGTGCTGAGCATCGTGGCGATCAACAACCGCCGGCTGGGCGAGGACGACGACCCCAGCGAGACCCCGGACGTCATCGAGTACATGACGATGATGATCGGCGTGGTCTACGCGATCGTGCTGGGCCTGGCCATCGCCGGCGTGTGGGAGGGGCGCGGCGCCGCCGAGGACGCCGCGCGCCGTGAGGCCCAGGCGCTGCACGAGGTCCAGGAACGGGTCCAGGTGTACCCGGCCGCGGTCCGCGACCGGGTGCGCGGCGACATCGACGCCTACGTGTCCTACGTCGTGGACAAGGAGATCCCGTACATGATCAAGCACGGCGACAACACCCAGCGCGGCAGCGACCTGCTGGGCGTGGTGCGCCGCGACGTGACCTCCTTCGAGCCGCGCACCCCGCTGGCCAACCAGGCCTACCAGCCGGTCGTCGACCAGGTGGCCGCGGCCGACGACGCGCGCAACGCGCGCGCCGACAGCTCCGGGCCCACCATGCCGGGCGTGGTCTGGTTCGGGCTGATCGTGGGCGGCCTGGTCGCGGTCGGGCTGATCTTCACCCTGCAGATCCGCCGCTCCCGCCGGGAGTTGATCCTGGCCGGGCTCTACAGCGCCCTGATCGCCTTCCTCCTCTTCCTGATCTGGGACTTCAACGCGCCCTACGGGCGCACTCCCGGCGAGGCGGCGGCGTCCTTCGCCGCCCTCTTCCCGCACGTGGGGTAGCCGGCGCCGCCCCGGCCACCCCACGTGCGGCAGCCGGGGCGGCCCCCGGCCCGCCGGGTGGCCGCCTACGCCCGCTTCGCGGCCCTGCCGTCGCCGAAGCTGGCGAACCAGGTGGCCGCCATGTCCTCGTCGCCGTGGCCCTGGGCCGCCGCCCGCCGGAAGCGCTCCGCGCCGGCCGCGGCCACGTCGAGGCGGACCCCGGCGGCCTCCCCGGCCGCGACCACCAGGCGGGCGTCCTTCTCGGCGGTCCGTACCGCGAAGCTGGGCGTGAAGTCGCCGCGCAGGATGACGTCGGCCTTCGCCCGCAGGTAGCCCATGTCGAGGCCGCCGCCGGCCACCGCGTCCAGGAAACCGCGCGGGTCGACCCCGAGTCCCTCGGCCAGGGCCAGGGCCTCGGCGGCGCCGTGGGTGACCGTGAGCACCCAGCTGTTGATCACGAGCTTGAGCCGGCTGGCCGCGCCCGACGCGGCGTCCTCGCCCACCCACACCGTGCGGCTGCCGACGGCTTCGAAGACCGGTGCCAGCGCCGCCCGCGCCTCCTGCGGTCCGGCGGCGAGCACCAGGAGCTGCCCGGCCTCGGCCGGCTGCCTCGTGCCGAGGACCGGCGAGTCGACGAAGACCACGCCGTGTTCCGCGGCGAACTCCGCGAACGGGCCGAGGGCGTCGACCCCGGCCGTCGTGGCCTGCGCCCAGACCGTGCCGGGCCGCAGCGCGGGCGCCGCCTGCCGCATCGTCTCCAGCGCGGCCGGGCCGTCGTGGAGGATGGTCAGCACGACGTCCGCGCCCTCCACGGCCTCCGCGGGAGTGGCGGCGACGCGAGCACCGTCCCGGGCGAGCGGTTCGGCCTTCTGGCTCGTACGGTTCCACACACGGACGTCGAGGCCGGCCTTGACGAGGTTGCGGGCCATCGCGGCACCCATGATCCCGGTGCCGAGTACTGCTACTGAGGTGGTGTCGGACATGACAGCCACCGTACGACGGACCAATCCGAACCGCTCGCGGCGCCGAATGCCGGACGGGAGACTGTGCCGGAGCGACGGCACGACCACAACAGCGGACACGACGAAAGCGGGAGATGTGGAGAGGGAACCGGTGCGAATCGGCATGCCCGCGCGCCAGGGGCCGGACCTCACGGAACTGCTGCTCGCCGTCGCGCGCGGCGACCAGGAGGCCTTCGCCCGGCTGTACGACGCCGTGAGCGGCCCGGTGCTGGGGCTGGTCCGCGGCGTGCTGCGCGACCCCGCGCAGTCGGAGGAGGTCGCACAGGAGGTCCTGGTGGAGGTCTGGCGCACGGCGGCCCGCTTCCGCCCCGAGAAAGGCAGTGCGATGACCTGGGTGATGACCCTGGCCCACCGCCGCGCGGTCGACCGGGTCCGGTCGGTGAGCGCCGCCGCGGACCGCGAGCACAAGGCGGCCCTGCTGGACCGCACGCCCGCGTACGACGAGGTGACCGAGCAGGTGGAGGCCCGGCTCGAACGCGAGCAGGTGCGGCGCTGCATGCGCACCCTCACCGAACTGCAGCACCAGTCGGTGATACTGGCGTACTACCGCGGTCTGACCTACCGCGAGGTCGCCGAACTGCTGTCGCTGCCGCTGGGCACCGTCAAGACCCGGCTCAGGGACGGTCTCATCCGGCTGCGTGACTGCCTGGGGGTGACCGCGTGAGCACCGACGCCGAACTGCACACCCTCACCGGGGCGTACGCCCTGGACGCCCTGGACCGGCACGAGCGGGCCGAGTTCGAGCACCATCTGACGGAGTGCGAGCCCTGCGCCCTGGAGGTGCGCGAGCTCACCGCGACCGCCGCCCGGCTCGGCCTCGCCGCGGCCGAACCCGTCCCGCCGCGGATGAAGGACGAGGTGATGCGGCGGATCGCCACCGTCCGGCAGGAGCCGCCGCGGGTGACCGAGCCGGTCCCCGTCCGGGACCGCCGCCGCGTCCGCCGTGCCGCCCCGCGTACCCCCCTGCTCACCCGGTTCGCCCTGGCCGCCTGCCTGGTGGCCGCGGCCGCGCTCGGCGGTGTCGCCGTCTGGCAGCAGCAGCAACTCGGCGACGCCCGCCAGGAGACCCGGGAGGCACAGGCCGGTGCGGAGTCCGTCGCCCGCGTCCTCGCCGCGCCCGACGCCGCCGCCACCACCGGGAAGCTCTCCGGCGGCGCCAGCGGCACCGTCGTGGTCTCCCGGAGCCAGGACCGCGCCGTCTTCTTCGCCCAGGGCCTTCCCGCGCTGTCCGGGGGCCGCGTCTACCAGCTGTGGTTCTCCGACACGGGCGGCACCATGCGCTCCGCCGGGCTCGTCCCCCGCCCCACTCCGGGCACCAGCGAGGCCGTCCTCCTCGACGGTCCCGTGGGCGACGCCTCCGGCATGGGCATCACCGTCGAACCGGCGGGCGGCTCTCCGCGGCCCACCACCCAGCCGCTCGCGCTCATGGCCTTCGCGAAGGCCTGACCGGGCGGGACGCGCCCCGGCGAATGCCGGGACCGGGCACGGGGGCGGCCTAGGCTCGGACGGAAGGAAAGCAGTCGAAGGTGCGAGGTGCCCGCGTGTCCGTGGCCGTCTGTCTGTTCACCGCGGATCTGCGGGTGCACGACAACCCCGTCCTGCGCGCGGCGCTCAGCGCCGCGGACGAGGTCGTCCCGTTGTTCGTGCTGGACGACGGGGTCGAGGCGGCCGGGTTCGCGGTGCCGAACCGGACGGCGTTCCTGCTGCGGTGCCTGGCGGACCTGGACGCCCGGTTGCGGGACCGCGGCGGACGGCTGGTCCTGCGCGCGGGGGACGTGGTGGAGGAGGTGTGCCGGGTCGCGGAGGAGACCGGCGCCCGGCAGGTGCACGTCGCGGCGGGCGTGAGCGGCTACGCCGCACGGCGGGAGACGCGGCTGCGGGAGGCGCTGGAGGGGGCGCGGCGGGAGCTGCGGGTCCACGACGGCGTGCTGAACGTGGTACCGCCCGGGGCCCTCACCCCGGCCGGGAAGGACCTCTTCGAGGTGTTCACGCCGTACTTCCGGCGCTGGGAGCAGGCGGACGTGCGGGACGTGGTCGGCGCGCCGCGGGCGGTCAGGGTGCCGGAGGGCCCGCGGTCGCTCCCGGTGCCGGACGCGCCGCACGGGGTCTCGCCCGGACTGCCCGAGGGCGGCGAGAGCGAGGGCCGGCGCCGCTGGCGCGCCTGGCGCTCGGGCGGCGGCGTGGACGCGTACGAGGAGCGCCACGACGACCTGGCGGGCGACGGGACCTCGCGACTCTCCCCGTACCTGCACTTCGGCTGCCTGTCCGCGACGGAACTCGCCGCCGGCGCCCACGGCGGCTTCGTACGGCAGCTGGCCTGGCGGGACTTCCACCACCAGGTGCTGGCCGCCCGCCCGTACGCCGCCCACCACGACCTGCGCCCCCGCCACGACTCCTGGCAGGGCGACGGCCCCGAGGCGGAGGCCTGGCGCGAGGGCCGCACCGGCTATCCGATCGTGGACGCGGCGATGCGGCAGCTGCGGCACGAGGGCTGGATGCACAACCGGGCGCGGCTGCTGGTGGGCAGCTTCCTGACCAAGACGCTGTACGTGGACTGGCGGGTCGGCGCCGCGCACTTCCTGAGCCTGCTGGTGGACGGCGACCTGGCCAACAACCAGCTCAACTGGCAGTGGGTGGCGGGCACCGGTACCGACACCCGCCCCAACCGCGTCCTCAACCCGCTGACACAGGCCCGCCGTTTCGACCCCGCCGGGGAGTACGTCCGGCACTGGCTGCCCGAACTGTCCGGCGTGCCGGGCGGCGCCGTCCACCGCCCCTGGCTGCTCCCCGAGGAACGCCGCCGCGAACTG
>NZ_JARAWX010000016.1:134545-204774 GCF_033793585.1 Streptomyces sp. MI02-7b
GGGACTACCCCCCGCCGGTCGTCGACCTCGACGAAGGCGCCGCCCGCTTCCGCGGCGGCCGGGGGAAGAAACCCGAGGTACGGGAGACATAGCCCGCCCAACCCGGGCGGCTGCGCCTTCTGGCACCGGTCCGCGCGCGGCCCACCGCCGCCGAGCCGCGCGCCCGGCCGCCCGCCACCGATCGCGGACCGGGACCGGACACAGCGGCCCCGGCCCCGGCCCCGAAGCGGAACAGGCGCCGCCGCACGCTTCCCCGGCCGCCCGGGGAAGAGGCCCGACGGCACGCGAGGCACAGCCCGCCCAGCCGGGACGGCCGGCCACGCGCCGCTCCAGCAGGGCCGCGTCCTCAACCCGCTGACACAGGCCCGCCGTTTCGACCCCGACGGGGAGTACGTCCGGCACCGGCTCCCCGAGGAACACCGCCGCGAACTGGACTACCCCCCGCCGGTCGTCGACCTCGACGAAGGCGCCGCCCGCTTCCGCGGCGGCCGGGGGAAGAAACCCGAGGTACGGGAGACATAGCCCGCCCAGCCCGGGCGGCCGGTCATGCGCCGCTCCAGCAGGGCCTTCCCGCTGCCGCGGATCAGCAGCAGGCTCATCACCAGCGGGGAGACCACGGTGGCGGCCGCGGCCTGCCAGGCGTCGCAGGTCAGCGCGTACAGGCCCCACCAGACGCAGAAGTCGCCGAAGTAGTTGGGGTGCCGCGTCCAGCTCCACAGCCCGCGGTCCATGATCCGTCCCCGGTTCGCGGGATCGGCCTTGAAGCGCGCCAGTTGGTGGTCGCCGACCGCCTCGAAGAGCAGGCCGACGGCCCACAGCGCAACGCCCACCGCGGCGGCGGGGCCGAGCGGGCCGGGGATCCAGGAGGCCGCCTGGACCGGCAGGGAGACCAGCCAGACCAGGGCGGCCTGCAGCAGGTAGACCATACGCAGCGCGTACCGGGTGCGGTTGCCCGGCGCCTTGTCCAGCAGGGCCTCGTAGCGCGGGTCCTCGCCGTGACCCCGGCCGCGCCAGGCGATGTGGGCGGCCAGCCGCAGCCCCCACACCGCCACCATCCCGAGCACCAGGGCGCGCCGGGCCGGGTCCCCGTGCCCGGCCGACATCACGTAGGCGACGACCCCGACGGCCGCGAAGCCGGCGCCCCACGCGACGTCGACGTAGCGGTGCATGCCGCGGACCCGGCCGACGACGAACGCCACCAGCATCACCGCGAGCGCGGCACCCGCCGCCGCGAGGGTCACCATCGCCCGTACCAGCCGTCCTGGGTGTCCGGCATCCCCGTGCCGCCCTCCCCGGTGGGCCGCACGGCGAGGATCTGGTCGACGCCCATGCGCCGTTCGGCGAAGGCCAGCGCGCCGCCGGCCAGGTACAGCCGCCACACGCGGGCGGTCTCCTCCCCCGCCAGCGAGACGAATTCGGACCAGCGCGCCTCCAGCGTGGCCAGCCATGCCCGTATGGTGCGCACGTAGTGCCCGCGCAGCGACTCCACGGCGCGCACCTCCAGCCCGGCGCCCTCCAGCAGGGCGACGGTACGGCCGAGGGGGCGCATGTGCATGTCGGGGGCGATGTACGTCTCGATGAATGCGCCGCCGCCGGGCGCGACCCGGCCCCGGGACATCTGCTGCACCAGGGCCCGGCCGTGCGGGCGCAGCACACGGTGCAGGGTGCCGGCGAAGGCGGGGTACTGCGCGTCGCCGACGTGCTCGCCCATCTCGATCGCGGTCACCGCCTCGTAGCCGCCGCTGCCCTCCAGGTCCCGGTAGTCCCGGAGTTCGACCTGGACGTACTCCTCCAGGCCGCGCTCGCGGACGCGGGCCCGGACGGCGTCGCGTTGTGCGGCGGACAGGGTGACCGCGTGCACTTGGGCGCGGTGCGTCTCGGCGGCGTACAGGGACAGCGCGCCCCAGCCGCAGCCGATGTCGAGCAGCCGCATGCCTGGACGCAGTCCCAGCTTGCGGCAGACGAGTTCCAGCTTGTCGCGCTGGGCGTCGGCGAGGCCGTAATCAGGATCGTCCGCGCGGGTCCAGTAGGCGCAGGAGTACGCCATGGACGGGTCGAGGAGCAGGGCGTAGAACTCGTTGGACAGGTCGTAGTGGTGGCTGATGGCGGCGCGGTCGCGGCCCCGGCTGTGCGGGGTGCCGTTGAGCCGGGCCCGGCCGCGCGGGGCGGGCGGCCGCGGCCCGACCGCGCCGAGCCGCAGCGCGGCGCCGGTCGCCCGCAGGCGGTCGCCAGCGGTCAGCCGGGGCGGGGTGGCGCCGCCCTCGCGCGCCGCGCGCCACATCGCGCGCAGGCCTTCGGTGAGGTCGCCGCGCACGTCGAGGTCGCCGGTGATGTAGGCCTCGGCCAAGCCGAGTTCGCCGGGCTCCCAGAGCAGCCGGCGCAGTGCCCGCCGGGAGCGCAGCACCACCATCGGCGCGTCGCGCGGCCCGGCGGTGCTCCCGTCCCAGGCCCGCAGCCGCACCGGCAGGGGGCCGCCGGTGAACTGCTCCAGCAGGGGCACGAGGGTGTCCGCGGCGCTCTTCACCGGGCGGTCTCCCCTCGGGTGAGCAGCAGTTGCCGTACGTCGAGGTAGCCGGAGCGGAAGCCGGCCTCGGAGTAGCCGAGGTAGAGCGTC
The DNA here is from genome assembly GCF_033793585.1 of Streptomyces sp. MI02-7b. NCBI lineage: Bacteria > Bacillati > Actinomycetota > Actinomycetes > Kitasatosporales > Streptomycetaceae > Streptomyces > Streptomyces sp. MI02-7b. Next base: position 137,160 of record NZ_JARAWX010000016.1, read on the forward strand.
CACATGCGGCGGAAGGTCTGGTCGAAGCCGAGGGCGGCCACCTCGGCGGCCCGCGCGGTGAAGCGTTCGCGCCACAGCCGCAGCGTCTCGGCGTAGTGCGCGGCGAAGCCGGTGCTGTCCTCGACGCGCAGCGCCGTGTGCTCCGCGACGGTGCGCCCGATCGCCTCCGCGGAGGGGATCAGGCCGCCGGGGAAGATGTACTTCTGTATCCAGGTGTAGGTGTCGCGGGTGGCCAGCATGCGGTCGTCGGCCATGGTGATGGCCTGGAGCGCGATCCGGCCGCCGGGGGCGAGCAGCCGGTCGAGGGCGCCGAAGTAGACGGGCCAGTAGTCGGCGCCGACGGCCTCGATCATCTCGACGCTGACGATCGCGTCGTAACGGCCGGTCACCTGACGGTAGTCGCGCAGCAGCACCGTCGCCCGGGCGGACTGCCCGGCCGCCTCGATGCGCTCGGTGGCCAGCCGGCGCTGCTCCTCGGAGAGGGTGACGCTGACGACGTCGGCGCCGCGCCGGGCGGCGCGCACGGCGAGTTCGCCCCAGCCGGTGCCGATCTCCAGCAGCCGGGTGCCCTCGCCGACCCCCGCGAGGTCCAGCAGGCGGTCGATCTTGCGGCGCTGGGCGTCGGCGAGCAGGTCGTACGTGGCGGGCAGGGCGCGGAAGACCGCCGAGGAGTAAGTGAGGGTCTCGTCCAGGAAGAGGGCGAACAGCTCGTTGGACAGGTCGTAGTGCGCGTGGATGTTGTCCCGGGCGCCGTCGAGGGTGTTGCGGCGCTCGCCGGGCTGCCGCCGCGCCCACAGGGAGCGCAGCTTCTGCAGCGGCCGCGGGACGAGTTCGGTGACGTGGCCGGCCAGCACGGTCAGCACCGCGACGAGGTCGGGCGCGTCCCACTCGCCGGCCATGTAGGACTCGCCGAAGCCGATCAGTCCGCCGGCGCCCAGGCGGCGGAAGAAGGCGTCGGGGTCGGCGACCTCGACCGCGGGGCCGCCGGTGCCGATCACCGGGCCGCCGGGCCCGAGGCGGCAGCGCAGCGGCAGCCGGGACAGGGCACGGCGCACGACGGCGCCGGCGACGGCGGCGCGTACGCGTGAGCGGGGCGGTGGTGCGGCGACGTCCGGCCAGCGGCGCGGGTCCACGCCCACCTCGGAGACGGGAGCGGGTGCGGGGACGGGTACGGACGTGGTCACTCGAAGCCCTCCTGAGACCGGTGAACAGGGCGCCGCAGCACGGGCAGTCCGCGCAGCAGCAGTCGGATGCCGTGCCGGCGGATGCCGGCCGACACGGCGGCGGTGGACCAGGGATGGCGCAGCGCGGAGCGGAGCAGGAACGGGGCGGTGCCGGGCCGCCGTTCGCCGCGCACCGTGGCGGTGAACGGCCGGGTCTCCTCGCGCTCCAGGTGGACGGTGAGACGGAGCGCGGCGTCCGGCTCCGGCAGCCGCATGCGGTAGGCGCCGTCGACAGGGAAGAACGGCGAGACGTGGAAGTCCTTGGCGACGCTCGCCGCACCGGCCTCGTCGGTGCGCAGCAGATAGGCGTGCCGCTCACCGTAGGTGTTGTGGACCTCGGCGACGACGCAGGCCAGGGCGCCGTCCGGGGTGCGGCACCAGTAGAGCGTCAGCGGGTTGAAGACATGGCCGAGGACCCGGGCGTGGGTGAGCATGCGTACCGGGCCGCCCCGCAGGTCCACCCCGCGCGCGGCGAGCCAGGTCTCCAGGGCGGCCCGTACGGTGGGCTGCCGGCCGCCGAAGTGGTCCCGGGCGTCGAAGCGGGCGAAGGGGCGCAGCGGCACGGGGAGCCGGGGCGGCCGGTCGGGGTCGATCAGCCACATGTAGGTGCGGTGGGTGAAGGCGTGCCGCACCGGGCGGGTGCGGACGTGGGTGATCACGCACTCGTACAGGGCGGGCACGTCCGGCGGGGCGGCGGCGGTCACTGCCATCGCGCCCCCAGCGTGCGGGCGGCCTCGGCGCCGGAGCGGCAGCCGTCCTCGTGGAAGCCCCAGCCGTGGTAGGCCCCGGCGAAGGCGGTGACGGGGGTGTCCAGGGTGGGCAGCAGGCGCTGCGCGGCGACCGACTCCGGGGTGTAGACGGGGTGTTCGTAGACCATGCGGGCCAGCACCCGGCCGGGGTCGACGAGTTCCTCACCGCCGAGGGTGACCAGGAAGCGCTCGGGGCTGTCCAGCCGCTGCAGGCGGTTCATGTCGTAGGTGACCCGTACTCCGCCGGGCGAGGGGGCGCAGGAGGGCATCAGGTAGTTCCACGAGCCGCGGGCCCCGGTGCTGTGCGGCAGCAGCGAGGTGTCGGTGTGCAGCAGCGTGGGGTTGCGGGAGTACGGGATCGCGCCGAGCACGGCGCGCTCCGCCGCGGTGGCGTCGGCGAGCAGGCGCAGCGCCTGGTCGGGGTGGGTGGCCACGACCACCGCGTCGTAGTCCTCGCTCTCGCCGTCGTCGGTGACGATCTCGGCGCCGTCGGCGTGCCGCCGCAGGGCGCGCACGGGGGTGGCGGTGCGGATGGCCGTGAGCCGCTTGGCGATCCGCTCGACGTAGACCCGCGAGCCGCCGGTGACGGTCTTCCAGGTGGGCGAGCCGGACACCGACAGCATGCCGTGGTGGTCCAGGAACCGGAAGAGGTACGCGGCCGGGTAGGCGGCCGCCGTGCGCGGCGAGCACGACCAGACGCATGCCACCAGCGGGGTCGCGAAGTGCGCGACGAAGTAGGCCGAGAAGCCGCCCGCGCGCAGGAACTCGCCCAGTGTGGTGGTGTCGTCGCCGCCGTCCCCGGCCAGCAGCCGCCGGGCCCTGCGGTGGAAGCGCGGCACTTCGGCCAGCATGCGCAGGTACGCGGGGCGCAGCCCGTTGCGCGGCTGCGCGAACAGCCCGGCGGGCCCGCGGGCCCCGGCGTACTCCAGGCCGCAGCCCTCGCACCGCACGGACATGCTCATCTCGGACTCCTGTGTGGCGACCCCGAGTTCGGCGAAGATCCGCAGCAGAGTGGGATAGGTGCGCTCGTTGTGCACGATGAAGCCGCTGTCGACCGCCGCCACCCGTCCGTCGGCCGAGGCTATGTCGTGGGTGTGCGCGTGCCCGCCCAGCCGGTCGTCCGCCTCGAACAGCGATACGTCGCAGCTCCGTTGCAGTGCGTACGCGGCGGTCAGTCCGGCCACCCCGCTTCCCACGACAGCGATCCGGCGCCTTGTGCCGTTCATTCCGCTCCCTTCGTGCCCCGTCTCTCCCTGCGGATGATTCGTAGGCCCGCGGCCCGCGGATTGGCCGGCCGGGCAATCCGGTGGGGGGCGCGGCTCCGAATCCCGGGCAGGAACGGCGGAAACGGGCAGGAGCAGGACGGGCGGCGGCGGAGGGAGCGGCGGATAATGACGGTGAGTACGAGGAGAGGCGATCCGATGACGTACGGTGACAGCGCCGAGGGTGCCGGAGGCGCCGACGGCGGTGCGGCGCCGCACACGGCGCTGGTCCCGTACGCCCTCCCGGACCGCCCGGCGGCCGCCGTCCTGCTGCTGCACGGCGGTCGCGCCGAGGGCCTGGAGCCGCCCACGCGGTGGAACCTCCCCGGGGCCCGGATGCGGCCGTTCGTCCGCGCCATCGGCCGGGCCACGGCCGGGCATCGCATCGCGCTCGCCGGGGTCCGCTACCGGCACCGCGGCTGGAACGGCGACCGGCAGGACGCCGCGCGCGACGCCTGGCGGGCGCTGGAGGCCCTGCGGGGGCGCGCCGGGACGGTGCCCGTCGTGCTGGTCGGCCACTCCATGGGCGGCCGTGCGGCGCTGCGGGTGGCCGGGCATCCGCTGGTGGGCGGGGTCGTGGGGCTGGCCCCGTGGTGCTCGGCGGGCGAGCCGGTGGAACAGCTGGCCGGGCGCCGCCTGGTACTGCTGCACGGAGACCGGGACCGGGTCACCGATCCTGCCGCGTCGCTGGTCCTGGCCGACCGGGCGCGCGCGGCGGGCGCCCTGGCCTGCCATCTGACGGTGCCGGGCGGCGACCACGCGATGCTGCGGGACGCCGGCACCTGGCACGCGACCACCGCCCGCGTGGTGGCGGGGCTGCTGCGGCTGGCCCCGCTGCCGCCGGACGTGGCGAGCGCCCTGGCGGCCACGGGCGCCGGAAAGGAGTGACCGGCATGACCCTCACCTGTCTGGTGACCGGCGCCAGCGGCTACATCGGCGGCCGCCTGGTGCCCGAACTGCTCGACGCCGGCCACGCGGTGCGCTGCCTGGTCCGCACCCCGGGGAAGCTGCGCGACCACCCCTGGGCGGCCCGCGCCGAGGTGGTGCGGGGCGACGTGACCGACGAGGAGTCGGTGCTCGCGGCGATGGAGGGCGTGGACGTCGCGTACTACCTCGTCCACGCGCTCGGCAGCGGCCGGGGCTTCGAGGAGACCGACCGCCGGGCCGCCGAGATCTTCGGCAGCGCGGCGAAGGCGGCCGGCGTGCGGCGGATCGTGTACCTGGGCGGGCTCACCCCGGCCGGGGTGCCCGAGCGGGAGCTGTCGCCGCACCTGCGCTCGCGTGCCGAGGTGGGCCGGGTCCTGCTGTCCTCGGGGGTGCCGACGGCCGTCCTGCGGGCGGCGGTCATCATCGGCTCGGGCTCGGCCTCGTTCGAGATGCTGCGCTATCTGACCGAGCGGCTGCCGGTGATGGTCACCCCGCGCTGGGTCAACACCCGCATCCAGCCGATCGCCGTACGGGACGTGCTGCGCTACCTCGTCGGCTGCGCGGCGCTGCCGCCCGAGGTGAACCGCGCCTTCGACGTCGGGGGGCCGGATGTGCTCACCTACCGCGCGATGATGCTGAAGTACGCCGAGGTGGCGGGGCTGCCGCCGCGGCTGATCGTGCCGGTGCCGGTGCTCACCCCCCGCCTGTCCAGCCACTGGGTGGGGCTGGTGACCCCCGTGCCCGCGGGCATCGCGCGTCCGCTGACGGAGTCGCTGCGGCACGAGGTGGTCTGCCACGACCACGACATCGCCGCGTGGGTGCCCGACCCGCCGCAGGGCATGATCGGCGTCGAGCGGGCGCTGGAGCTGGCCCTGCAGCGGATCCGGGACGCCAACGTGGTCACCCGCTGGTCGTCGGCCTCGGTCCCCGGCGCGCCCAGCGACCCGCTGCCCACCGATCCGGACTGGGCAGGCGGCAGCCTGTACACCGACCGGCGGGCACGGGTGGTGGACGCCTCGCCGGAGGCCCTGTGGCGGGTGATCGAGGGCATCGGCGGCGACAACGGCTGGTACTCCTTCCCGCCGGCGTGGGCGGTGCGCGGCTGGCTCGACCGCTTCGTGGGCGGAGTCGGGCTGCGCCGGGGGCGCCGGGACGCGACACGGCTGCGGACCGGCGACTCGCTGGACTTCTGGCGGGTCGAGGCGATCGAACCCGGGAAGCTGCTGCGGCTGCGGGCGGAGATGCGGCTGCCGGGGCTGGCCTGGCTGGAGCTGTCGGCCGGGCGGGACGACCGGGGGCGCACCGTCTACCGGCAGCGGGCGCTGTTCCACCCGCGGGGCCTGGCGGGGCACGCGTACTGGTGGAGCGTGTCGCCGTTCCACGCCGTGGTGTTCGGCGGCATGGCGCGTAACATCGCCGCGGCGGCGCGGCAGGCCGAGGCCTAGTGTGCCGCGTGGTCGGGTCCCCGGCCCGGGTGGGACGGGCCGCTGGCGCACGCCCTGGTTACGCGGCGCCCGCGGCGGCTCAGGGGCGGCCCCGGGGCGGCGGCGCGTCGGGGGCGGGTTCGCCGCGCAGGAGGGTCAGTTCGTCGTTCATCGCCGTCAAAAAGCTTATGACGACGGCGAGTTCCTCTTCGGTGAACCGGGCGCGGGCCGCGTCGGTGCCCCGGGCGAGCGGCTGGAAGAACGCGCGGGCCACCGCCTTCGCCTTGGGCGCGTAGTGCAGGTGGACGACGCGCCGGTCGGCCGCGTCGCGGGTGCGGCGGATGTGGCCGGCCCGTTCCAGCCGGTCCAGGCAGGCGGTGACCGCCCCGGAGGTCAGATTGAGCCGTTCGCCCAGCAGTCCCGGGGTCATGGCGCCGCCGTGCCCGTCGCCGTCCAGGATCGCCACCAGGGCCTGCACATCGGTGTGGTGCAGCCGCCGGCTCTGCGCGAAGTCCTGCGCGATGCGGTTGAACTCGCTGTTCATCCGGCGCAGTTGCACGGCGAAGGCGTGCAGCCCGGTGGGGGACTCGGGCTGCTCGGCATCGGGGCGGTCGTCCTGTACGTGTTCGGGCACCCCTCCATCGTAAATAATCTCGACGGTTAAGATAATCGATGAGTGAGATATATCCTGTGGACAGCAGAGGGAGACACCCGCACCCACCCCCACGGGAGAAGCGATGACATCCGTGCCGCGCACCGTCCGATGGCTGCTCCCCGTGGTGCTGCTGGTCGCCTGGCTGGGGATCGGCGGCACCCTCGGCCCCTACGCGGGCAAGCTGGGCGAGGTCTCCACCAACGACCAGGCGGCCTTCCTCCCCCGCAGCGCCGAGTCCACGAAGGCGCTCGCCGAACGGCAGGCGTTCCGCCGGGGCGAGACCGTGCCGGCGATCGTCGTCTGGACCGCGGACCGCGGACCGGTCACCGACGCCCAGCAGGACGCCGCCACCGCGGCACTGGCCTCCCTCGCCGGGACCGACGGAGTGACCGGCCGGCCGTCCCCAGCGCTGCGCTCCGGGGACGGCCGCGCACTGGAGGGCGTGCTGCAGCTCCGCCCGGACCTCGGGCGGCAGGTGCAGGACACCGTCGACCGGATCTCCGCCGCGGCCGGACGCGTGCCCGGCACCACCGCCCACGTCGCGGGACCGGCCGCCTCCCAGGCGGACCTGGGCGACGCCTTCGCGGGCATCGACGGACTGCTGCTGCTCGTCGCCCTCGGGGTGGTGCTGGTGATCCTGCTGCTGGTCTACCGCGCGGTGCTGCTGCCGCTGGTCGTCATCGCCGGCTCGGTCCTCTCCCTCGGCCTCGCCTGCGGCGTGGTGTACGTGCTCGCCGAGCACGGCGCGGTCCGGGTCGACGGCCAGGTGCAGGGCATCCTGTCGATCCTCGTCATCGGCGCCGCCACGGACTACGCCCTGCTGCTGTCGGCCCGCTTCCGGGAGGAACTCGCCGCTCGCGGCGACCGGTTCGCCGCCACGCGGGCGGCGCTGCGCCGCTCGGCGGGGGCGATCGTGGCGAGCGCGGCCACCGTGGCGCTCGCGCTGCTGGCCCTGCTGGCCAGCGACCTGACGAACAACCGGGCGCTGGGCCCGGTCGGCGCCGTCGGCGTCGTCTGCGCCGTGGCGAGCAGCCTCACCTTCCTGCCCGCCGTCCTGCTGCTGCTCGGCCGGGCCGCGTACTGGCCCGCCCGGCCCCGTCCGGCGCGCGAAGGGGGCCGGGGCGTGTGGCAGCGGGTGGCCGCGCTCGTGGACCGGGCGCCGCGCCGGGTCTGGGCGGCGAGCCTGGCGGTGCTGGTCGCCTGCGCGGCCTTCTCCCCCGCCCTGACCGCCCGGGGCGTGCCGCTGGACGAGATCTTCGTCCACCAGGCCCCCTCGGTGACCGCTCAGCGCGTCCTGGGCGAGCACTTCCCCGGCGGCTCCGGCAACCCCGCCGTGGTGGTCGCCGCCGCGGACCGGCTCACCGAGGTGACCCGGACGGCCGAAAGGACCGCCGGAGTTTCCTCCGCCGCTCCCGTCACGGCCTCCGGCCGCCCCGGCCAGGGCGCGCCGCTGGTCGCCGGCGGCCGGGCGCAGCTGGAGGTGACGCTGCGGGACGCCGCCGACAGCGACGCCGCCAAGGCCACCGTGGAACGGCTGCGGCGCGCCGTGCACGCCGTGCCCGGCGCGGACGCGGTGGTCGGCGGGTACACGGCGCAGCAGCTGGACACCCAGCGCACCGCCGAGCGCGACCGCACGCTGGTGGTCCCCGTCGTCCTCGCGATCATCCTGCTGATCCTGGTGGCCCTGCTGCGCAGCCTGCTGCTGCCTGTGCTGCTGGTCGCCACGGTGGCGCTGAACTTCGCCGCCACCTTGGGTGTGTCGGCGCTGGTCTTCCCGCACGTGTTCGGCTTCTCGGCGACGGACGCCTCGGTCCCGCTGTACGGCTTCGTCTTCCTGGTCGCGCTCGGCGTGGACTACAACATCTTCCTGATGACCCGGGTCCGCGAGGAGACGCTGCGGCACGGGACCCGGCAGGGCGTCCTGCGCGGCCTGACCGCCACCGGGGGCGTGATCACCTCGGCGGGCGTGGTGCTGGCGGCGACGTTCGCGGCGCTGGGCGTGATCCCGCTGGCCTTCCTGGTGCAGATCGCCTTCATGGTGGCGTTCGGCGTGCTGCTGGACACCACGCTGGTGCGCTCGCTGCTGGTGCCCGCGCTGGTGCGGGACATCGGCGCGCGGGTGTGGTGGCCGGGGGCCGCGGCGCGGTGCGAGGACGGCGACGGCACGCCGCCGGACCCCGCGGCGGGCGCCGCGGAGCCGAGGGAACGTCAGACGACCTGATGCAGCCACCGGACGGGGGCGCCCTCGCCCGCGTACCGGAAGGGCTCCAGCTCGTCGTCCCAGGGCTTGCCGAGCAGCTTGGCGACCTCGGTCTCGAGGTCCGCCTCGCCCTTGCGGGCCCGGGCGAGCGCGGCGCGCAGCCGGTCCTCGGGAATGAGGATGTCGCCGTGGATGCCGGTGACGGCATGGAAGATGCCGAGCTCGGGGGTGCTGCTGTAGCGCTCCCCCTCGGCGGACGGGCACGGCTCCGCCGTCACCTCGAAGCGCAGCAGGTGCCAGCCGCGCAGCGCGGACGCCAGCTTGGAGGCGGTGCCGGGGTCTCCCTGCCAGGAGAACTCGGCCCGCCAGGTGCCCGGAGAGGCGGGCTGGCGGATCCAGTCGAGGTTCACGCGCACGCCGAGCACGCCCGCGACGGCCCACTCGACGTGTGGGCACAGCGCGCGCGGCGCGGAGTGCACGTACAGAACTCCACGTGTCGTCACCGGGACCTCCAGTGTGGGACGAGGTACGCCTTCCCCAGCGGCCTCATGCCCATAACCGAGCCATCCGGGACAGCAGTGGACATTCTGCACTAATCATAACGAATGAGACAAGATCTGACTTCTGGTCACCTCTTTCCCATCAGGTGTCAAGGAAAAAGCTACCGCGCGGCGTCACCCGAGGAGTGACGTACTGTCGGGATCACCGAGAAGTCACCCACTCGTCGGAGGGAGCAGCGATGCGGGAGCCGCTCCGGCGCGCTGTGCGCGGTGCCACCGCCGCTCTGACCGGTCTGCTCACGACGGCGCTGGTGGCGGCCTGTTCCGTGACCGGCACCGAGGCCCCGGCGGCCGCCGGGAGCGGTGCCGCGAGCCCCCGTCCGAGCGCCTCGGCCGCCCTGGCGTGGAACACCCGGCCGGCCTCACTGGCCGCCCTCGGGGATTCCATCACCCGGGGTTTCGACGCGTGCGGCGTGTTGACGGACTGCCCGGACCTGTCCTGGGCGACCGGCAGCGGGGCATCGGTGACCAGCGTCGCCACCCGGCTGCTCGCCCGTCCCGCCGCCGCGAGCTGGAACCTGGCGGCCAGCGGCGCCCGGATGGCCGATCTGCCGGCGCAGGCGGAGCGGGCCGTGGCGCTGCGGCCGCAGCAGGTGGTGATCCTCATGGGCGCCAACGACGCGTGCGCGCCCAGCGCCGCCCGGATGACCCCGGTGGACACCTTCCGCCGGGAGTTCGCCACCGCGCTGCGCACCCTGCACCAGGGGCTGCCCCGGACGCAGGTCTTCGTCGCGAGCGTGCCCGACCTGCTGCGGCTGTGGGACGTCGGGCGGCACAACGCCCTGGGCCGGCAGATCTGGAAGCTCGGCCTCTGCCCGTCCATGCTGGCGAACCCCGAGTCGACGGACGCCGCGGCGAACGCGCGGCGGCAGGCCGTACGGGAGCGGGTGATCGCGTACAACAGCGTGCTGGCACAGGAGTGCGCGCGCTGGAAGCGCTGCCGCTCGGACGGCGGTGCGGTCTTCGACTACCGCTTCACCTCGGCGGAGTTGAGCCCGTGGGACTGGTTCCACCCCAGCGCCCGGGGGCAGTCGCGGCTCGCGGGGATCGTCTACGGCGCGGCCTTCGGCTCCTGAGCGCCCGCCCGGGAGGCCGCGCGGGCCTGTTCGTATACGACGGCGCGGCCGGTCTCCGGCGCGCGGTCCGGCCTCACTTCGGCAACAACGCCCGCATCCGGGCAACTTTGCCATTGACACCGCCCGGAGCCCGTAACTACGGTCCCTTCAACATTTCGAACGGGTGACGAAATCTCGAACGACCGTCCTTAAGGGGCAACTTCCGTGCGCATCACCGGCATCAGCACGCATGTCGTCGGCACTCCCTGGCGCAACCTCACCTACGTGCTCGTCCACACCGACGAGGGCCTTACGGGCGTCGGTGAGACGCGCATGCTGGGTCACACCGACGCATTGCTCGGCTACCTTCACGAGGCGTCCGCAAACCACATCACCGGCTCCGATCCGTTCGCGGTGGAGGATCTCGTCCGGCGGATGAAGTACGGCGACTACGGCCGGGCCGGCGAGATCGTCATGTCGGGGATCGCGGTCGTCGAGATGGCCTGCTGGGACATCAAGGGCAAGGCCCTCGGCGTGCCGGTGTGGCAGCTGCTCGGCGGCAAGGTGAACGAGAAGGTCAAGGCGTACGCCAACGGCTGGTACACCACCGAGCGCACCCCCGAGGCCTACCACAAGGCCGCCCGCGCGGTCGTGGAGCGCGGCTACCGCGCGCTGAAGATCGACCCCTTCGGCACCGGCCACTTCGAGCTGGACCACGCGGCCACCACGTACTCCCTCTCCCTCATCGAGGCCGTCCGCGACGCGATCGGGCCCGAGGCCGAGTTGCTGGTCGAGATGCACGGGCGCTTCAGCCCGGCGACCGCGATCCGGATCGCGAAGGAGCTGGAGCCGTTCAAGCCGAGCTGGATCGAGGAGCCGGTGCCGCCGGAGAACCTCAAGGCCCTGGCGAAGGTCGCCGCGCACACCGACCTGCCGATCGCGACCGGCGAACGCATCCACGACCGCTACGAGTTCCGCGAGCTGTTCGAGCTCCAGGCCGCCGACGTCATCCAGCCCGACCTCGGTCACATCGGCGGCATCAACGAGGTCCGCAAGCTCGCGGCCACCGCCGAGACGCACTACGTGCTGGTCGCCCCGCACAACGTCGGCGGCTCGGTGCTCACCGCGGCGAGTCTGCAACTGGCGGGCTGCACCCCCAACTTCAAGATCCTCGAGCACTTCAACGACTTCGCGGACTCCGAGATCAAGAAGGTCGTCAAGGGCGCCCCCGTGGTGGGGCCCGACGGGTACTTCACCCTGTCGGACGCCCCCGGCCTCGGTGTCGAGCTCGATGTGGACGCCGCCGCCGAGTTCCCCCAGCAGCAGGCGCGCTTCGACCTGTGGGCCGAGGGCTGGGAGCGCCGGCAGCCCGGGGGCACCAAGTGACCGGCCCCTCCCCCCGCGCCGTCGTCCTCGACGGGCCCGGCCGGCACCGGATCGTGCCCGCGGAACCGGTCGCGCCCGGCCCGGGCGAGGCGCTGGTGCGCGTGCACGCGGCCGGGATCTGCGGCAGCGACCGCGAGGTCCACGCGGGCACCCGCCCGGCAGGGTACGTCCGCTACCCCGTCACCCCCGGCCACGAGTGGTCCGGCACGGTGGAGGCGGTCGGCGCGGGCGTGAGCGCGGACCTGACCGGCCGCAAGGTCGTCGGCGAGGGCTTCCGCAACTGTCAGGTCTGCGACCGCTGTCACGCCGGGGAGACCACGCTGTGCGGCGCCCCGTACGAGGAGACCGGCTTCACGCAACCCGGCGCGATGGCCGACACGCTCACCCTGCCCGCCCGGCTGCTGCACGTCCTGGACGACGCCGCCGACCTGCGCTCCGCCGCGCTCCTGGAGCCGGCGGCGTGCGTGGCGGCCGCGCTGCTGAAGGCCCCGGCCGCGCCGGGCGAGCGGGTGGCCGTCGTGGGCACCGGCACGCTCGGGATGCTGGCGGTGCAGTTCCTGGCCGCGGTGTCCCCCGCGGAACTGCTCGTGGTGGGCGCCCGGCGCGACCGGGAGGAACTGGCCGCCTCCTTCGGCGCCACGATGTTCCGCACCGCCGGCGAACTGCCGGACGCGGCCGCCGCCGACTTCGACCTCGTCGTGGAGGCGGCCGGTTCCGCCTCCGCCGCCCGGACCGGTGCGGGACTGCTGCGCCGCGGCGGCCGGCTGGCCCTGACCGGCATCCCGGAACCGGGCGCCGCACAGGGACTGGACCCGACCGACCTGGTGGTGCGCCAGCTGACCGTGCACACGGTGTTCGGCGCGCCGCCGGCCGCGTGGGCGCACACGGTGCGCGCGTTCGGCGCGGGGGTGCTCACCCCGGCCCCCCTGATCACGCACGAGCTGCCCCTGGAGGACTACGCGGAGGCGCTCGGCCTGCTGGCGAACCGGGACCCGAAGGTGGGCAAAGTGCTGCTGCGCCCATGACCCGGCCCGGCCCCCGTACGGCTCTGGGCGCCGATGTCCCCCTCCGCACCGACCCGTACCCAATGACCCGAACGTCGTCCGACATCCCGAACACACCCTCGCAGATCCGGAACGGCACCACCGGCACCGACGAAGGAGCACCGTGACCGACGCTTCCACCACGAGTCCCGACAGGACCGGCACCCCGCCCGGTCCCCGTCACCCAGGGCAGCACGCCCTCGCCCTGCTCGGTCACGGTGCCCCGGCGGACAACCCGGCCGACGCCTCCCCGCACTGCTTCCCCGACGGCGGCACCTGGCGCACCGAGATCCCGTCCGTGGAGGGCCCGGAAGCGCTGGCCACCGTGCTCGAGGAGGCCGAACGGCTGGACGTGCCGGTGCACCGGATCAGCCAGGGCAGCGGCATCTGGATGCTGACCGACGCGGAGATCACCGAGATGGTGGCCGCCTGCGGCGAACGCGACGTCGAGCTCTGCCTGTTCACCGGTCCCCGCGGCACCTGGGACATCGGCGCCGCCACCCGCACCGACTCCCGCGGCGGGGGGCTGCGCGCCCGCGGCCACGACCAGGTGGCCGGCTGCGTCGAGGACGCCCTGCGGGCGGCCGCGCTGGGCGTGCGCTGCCTGCTCGTCGCCGACGAGGGCGTGCTGTGGCTGCTGCACCGGCTCCGCGAGCAGGGCCTGCTGCCCGCCGACACCACCTTCAAGGTCTCCGCGCTGGTCGGCCCGGTCAACCCGGCCGCCTACGCGGTGTGGGAGCGGCTCGGCGCCGACTCCGTCAACATCCCCTCCGACCTGACCCTCCAGCAGATCACCGAGATCCGCCGGACCAGCCGGGCCCCGATGGACTTCTACATCGAGGCCCCCGACGACCTCGGCGGCTTCGTCCGGCTCTACGACGCGGCCGAGCTGATCCGCCGCGGCGCCCCGATCTACCTCAAGTTCGGCCTGAGCAAGGCCCCCGGCATCTACCCGTACGGACGGCAGTTGCGGGACGTCGCCCTGGCGACCGCCCGCGAACGGGTCCGCCGCGGACGCCTCGTGCTCGACCTGCTCTCCCGGCTCGGCGCGGACGGCGGGCTCTCCCCGCTGGGCGCGCGGCTGCCCGGGCCGCTCCACCGCTTTCCCCAGGACATCACGACCGACCAGGACCAGGCGACCGACCTCCGCCTGGCCCCCGAAAGGATCTGATCAGCCATGCGCATCGCCAGAGCCGCCCACCTGCGCACCACAGCCGCGCTGATAGCCACCCTCGCCCTCGGGGCCACCGCGACCGCCTGCGGGCAGAGCGACAACAGCGGCGGCGGCGACAAGGACGGCGGGAAGGGCAGCACCATCGGTATCGCCATGCCCACCAAGTCCTCCGAGCGCTGGATCGCCGACGGCGACAACATGGTCAAGCAGTTCCAGGCCAAGGGCTACAAGACCGATCTGCAGTACGGCGACGACAAGGTGGAGAACCAGGTCGCCCAGATCCAGAACATGATCACCAAGGGCGACAAGCTCCTCGTGATCGCCGCCATCGACGGCTCGGCCCTCAGCGACGTGCTGCAGCAGGCGCACGACGCGGGCATCAAGGTCATCTCGTACGACCGCCTGATCCTCGGCTCGCAGAACGTCGACTACTACGCCACCTTCGACAACTTCAAGGTGGGCCAGCTCCAGGCCGGCTACATCGTCGAGAAGCTCGGTCTGAAGGACGGCAGCAAGAAGGGCCCCTTCAACATCGAGCTGTTCGCCGGCTCGCCCGACGACAACAACACCAAGTACTTCTTCAACGGCGCGATGGACGTGCTCCAGCCGTACATCGACAAGAAGCAGCTGGTGGTCAAGAGCGGCCAGACCGGGCTCACCCAGGTCACCACGCTGCGCTGGGACGGCGCCACCGCCCAGGCCCGGATGGACGACCTGCTGAGCAAGTCGTACACCTCCGCCAACGTGGACGCGGTCCTGTCCCCCTACGACGGCATCTCCCGCGGCGTCATCTCGGCGCTCAAGAGCGTGAGCTACGGCACCGGCAAGAAGCCGCTGCCGATCGTCACCGGCCAGGACGCCGAGGTCGCCTCGATCAAGTCGATCATCGCGGGCGAGCAGGCCCAGACCGTCTACAAGGACACCCGCGAACTGGCCAAGGTCGCCGTCCAGATGGGTGACGCGGTCCTCACCGGCGGCAAGCCCGAGGTCAACGACACCAAGACCTACGACAACGGCACCAAGGTCGTCCCGACCTTCCTGCTGCCGCCGGTCAGCGTCGACAAGTCCAACTACAAGGAGGTCGTCGTCGACTCCGGCTACATCAAGGAGTCCGAGCTCCAGTAGTCGCGGAGCCGGACCACGACGAACGATCGCCACCCCACTCCAACCGAGGAGAACGGAAAGCAGGAATGGCCGGACCCGTCCTCGAAATGCGCTCCATCACCAAGACCTTCCCAGGGGTCAAGGCGCTCTCCGATGTCACCCTGACAGTGGCCGAGGGCGAGGTCCACGCCATCTGCGGTGAGAACGGTGCGGGCAAGTCGACCCTGATGAAGGTGCTCAGCGGGGTCTATCCGCACGGCAGTTACGAAGGGGAGATCCTCTTCCAGGGAGAGCCCTGCGCCTTCCGCGACATCCGCGCCAGCGAGCAGCGCGGCATCGTGATCATCCACCAGGAGCTGGCCCTGGTGCCCTACCTGTCGATCGCCGAGAACATCTTCCTCGGCAACGAGCACTCCACCCGCGGCGTCATCAGCTGGAACGAGACGCTGCGGCACGCCGGCCGGCTGCTCAAGCGGGTCGGGCTCGCCGACCCGCCCAACACCCGGGTCGCCGACATCGGCGTCGGCAAGCAGCAGCTCGTCGAGATCGCCAAGGCGCTGTCCAAGGAGGTCAAGCTCCTCATCCTGGACGAGCCGACCGCCGCCCTGAACGACGAGGACAGCCGCAAACTCCTGGACCTGATCCTGGAGTTCAAGGAGCACGGCATCTCCTGCATCATCATCTCGCACAAGCTCAACGAGATCGCGAGGGTCGCCGACTCCATCACGATCCTGCGGGACGGCCGGACCATCGAGACGCTGGACATGAAGGGCACGGCCGAGGACGGCACCCCGGCCGTGACCGAGGAGCGGATCATCCGCGGCATGGTCGGCCGGGACCTCGACCACCGCTTTCCCGAGCGCGAGCCCGACATCGGCGAAGTGGCCTTCGCGGTCGAGGACTGGACCGTCCACCACCCGATCGACCAGCAGCGCAAGGTCGTCGACGGGGTCTCGCTGAACGTCCGCTCCGGTGAGATCGTCGGCATCGCCGGACTGATGGGCGCCGGCCGCACCGAACTGGCCATGAGCGTCTTCGGCCGCTCCTACGGCCGCGGCATCTCCGGGCGGGTCTACCTGCGCGGCGAGGAGATCCGCACCCGTACCGTCCCCGAGGCGGTCGCCCACGGCATCGCCTACGTCACCGAGGACCGCAAGCACTACGGGCTCAACCTGATCGACGACATCAGCCGCAACATCTCGCTGAGCGCGCTGTCCAAGGTCGCCCGGCGCGGCATCGTCAACCAGCACGAGGAGGCCCGGGTCGCCGAGTCCTTCCGCTCGACGATGAACATCAAGGCGCCCACCGTCTTCGAGACCACGGGCAAGCTGAGCGGCGGCAACCAGCAGAAGGTCGTCCTCAGCAAGTGGATCTTCGCGGGACCGGAGATCCTCATCCTCGACGAGCCCACGCGCGGCATCGACGTCGGGGCCAAGTACGAGATCTACACGGTCATCAACGACCTGGCGGCCCAGGGCAAGGCCGTCGTCTTCATCTCCTCCGAACTGCCGGAACTGCTCGGTATGTGCGACCGCATCTACACGATGTCGGCGGGCCGGCTGACCGGGGAGATCCCGCGCGAGAGTGCGACCCAGGAAGTGCTGATGCGCCACATGACCATGGACCGAGGGAACTGAGATGGGCAGCCCGGTGAAGACCGACAAGACTCCTCCGCCGCCCGCCGGAGGCGCGGCCGCGGCGGGGGGTGGACCGGCGGGGACCGCCGGCTACCTCCTGCAGGCCGCACGGCGCAACATGCGCCAGTACGGCATGATCATCGCGCTGGTGCTGATCGCCGCGCTGTTCCAGATATGGTCCGGCGGCATCCTGCTCAAGCCGCAGAACGTCACCAACCTGATCGGCCAGAACAGCTACATCCTCATCCTGGCCATCGGCATGATGGTGGTGATCATCGCCGGCCACATCGACCTGTCCGTCGGGTCACTGGCGGCCTTCGTCAGCGCCGCCGCGGCCGTGATGATCATCCACCACCATGTCTCCTGGCCGCTGGCCCTGGTGGCGTCCCTGCTCATCGGCGCCGTCGCCGGCGCCTGGCAGGGCTACTTCATCGCGTACGTCGGCATCCCGTCCTTCATCGTCACCCTGGCCGGCATGCTGCTCTTCCGCGGCGGCACCCAGATCCTGCTGGAGGGCCAGTCCGTCTCGCCCTTCCCGACCGGCTTCCAGAAGATCGGCAACGGCTTCCTGCCCGAGGTCGGCCCGCACACGAACTACCACAACCTCACCCTGCTGATCGGCCTCCTGGTCATCGCCATCGCCGTGGGGCAGGAGATCCGTGACCGCCGCCAGCAGGTCGCCTACGACCTCGACGTGCTGCCGCGCAGGTTCTTCCTGCTCAAGCTGCTCGCCATCGTCGCCTGCGTGGTCGCCTTCACCATGACGCTGGCCAGCTACCACGGCGTGCCCATCGTGCTGCTGATCCTGGCGGGTCTGCTGATCGTCTTCGGCTTCGTGATGCGCAACGCGGTCGTCGGCCGGCACGTCTACGCCCTCGGCGGCAACCAGGCCGCGGCCAAGCTCTCCGGCGTCAAGGACAAGCGGGTCGTCTTCCTGGTCTTCGTGAACATGGGCGTGCTCGCCGCCCTCGCCGGCCTCGTCTACGCCGCCCGGCTCAACGCGGGCGTCCCCCAGGCCGGCATCAACTTCGAGCTCGAGGCCATCGCGGCCGCCTTCATCGGCGGTGCCTCGGCGACCGGCGGCGTCGGCACCGTGCTGGGCGCCATCATCGGCGGCCTGGTGCTCGGCGTCCTCAACAACGGGATGTCGCTCGTCGGCATCGGTACGGACTACCAGCAGGTCATCAAGGGTCTGGTACTCCTGGCCGCGGTCGGCTTCGACGTCTGGAACAAACGCAAGGTCGGTTCGTAAAGCAGGCACCTAACGAAGGAGCCGCAAGTGAACAGACGTACATTGATCGCGGGCGCGGCGCTTGGGGCGGTCGCTCCCGTGATCAGCGGGACCAACGCCCAAGCGGCCGGCACAACCGGGTCGGCCGCCCCTGTCAAGAAGGGGCCCGCGGGTAGGACAAAGGTGACAAGGGAACACTTCGGGACCCTGGAGGACGGGACCAAGGTCGACATCTGGACCGTACGCAACGGCGGGATCACTCTGCGCGTGCTGTCGTACGGCGGGATCGTGCAGACCCTGGAACTGCCCGACCGCCACGGGCGCCGGGCCAATGTCTCCCTCGGCTTCGACAACATCGACGCCTATGTGGCCAGCAGCCCGTACTTCGGCGCACTGATCGGGCGGTACGGAAACCGGATCGCCCGGGGCCGCTTCACGCTCGACGGCACGACGTACCAGCTCCCGGTCAACGACGGGCCCAACAGCCTGCACGGCGGCGACAAGGGGTTCGACAAGCGGGTCTGGGCGGTCGAGAGCTTCACCGCGGGCGGCGACGCGGGACTCGTGCTGCGCTACACCAGCGCGGACGGCGAAATGGGCTACCCCGGGACGCTCAAGGTCAGGGTCGTCTACACACTGACCCCGGACGGCGAGTGGCGCATCGACTACAGCGCCACGACCGACAAGGCGACGGTGGTCAACCTCACCAACCACACGTACTTCAACCTGCGCGGCGAGGGCAACGGCGGCGTCTACGACCACGAGGTCGCCATCGCGGCACGCCGCTTCACCCCGGTGGACTCCACGCTGATCCCCACCGGAGAACTGGCACCCGTCGCGGGCACCCCGTTCGACTTCCGGACCAGGAAGCCGATCGGCCGCGACATCCGCACGGCCCACCAGCAGGTGCTGTACGGGCAGGGCTTCGACCACAACTTCGTGCTCGACAAGGGCCGTACGGCCCGACCCGAACACGCGGTCACGGTCACCGAACCAGTCTCCGGACGCACACTGCGCATCGCCACCACCGAGCCGGGCGTGCAGTTCTACACCGGCAACTTCCTCACCGGGGCCTTCGCGGGTTCCTCCGGGCACGTCTACCGTCAGGGCGACGGCTTCTGCCTGGAGACACAGCACTTCCCCGACTCGCCCAACCACCCGTCCTTCCCCTCGACGGTCCTGCGTCCCGGGCAGACGTACCGCACCACCACGGTGCACTCCTTCGGCGTCCACTGATCCAGGCGTCCGCGACGGCGGCCGGGGCCCGTGCCCCGGCCGCCGTCGTTCCGTGTCCGGGGCCGGTCCGGGCCGTCCTGGTCAGGACGCGTCCTGCCAGTACAGCGCGGGTCTGGGCGAGCCCGGCTTGGCGGACGCGAAGGCGGGCGGCACCTCGGCGGTCAGCGCAGGGTAGAGGTCGGGGGCCGGGGGCTGCGGCGGTTGCTGCTGCTGTTGCTGCTGCAGGGGCATCTGCATCTGGGCGGCCACCGGCTGCGGCTCGTACACCGGCTGCGGGCCCATCCGCTGCGGCTCGTAGACCGGCGGCGGAGCCATCCGCTGGGGCTCGTACACCGGCTGCGGGCCCATCGGCTGCTGCTCGTACACCGGCGGCGCCGGCGGGAGCGGGGCCGGCTGCTCGTACACCGGCTGCGGAGGCTGGGCCTGCGGGAGCTGGAGCTGCTGCGGGACCGGCACGGGGGCGGGCACAGGCTGCGGCGCGGGCTGGATCTGCGGGAGCTGCTGGACCTGCGGTGCCGGCGCCGGTTCCGGCACCGGGGCCGGCTCGGGCGCGGCCGCGTACCAGGTGCTGCCGTACAGCACCGTGCTCAGCCCGGTCAGGAGGCGCTGGACGTCTTCTTGCGGCCGCACGACCAGGCGCATGAAGCGGCTGCTGCTGCCGAGCTTGTTGCCGCACTCGCGGACCAGGACGCCGTGCTCGGCGAGCAGCCGGTCACGGACGACGGCGCCGTCGACGCCGTCGGGCAGCTTGACGAAGACGAAGTTGGCCTGCGAGGGGTAGACGGTCAGGCCGGGCAGCGCCGCCAGTTGCCAGATCATCTCCTGGCGGTCGCGGGAGACCATGTGCAGGCTCTGCGCGTACTCCTCGCGGTGGTCCTTGAGCATGAAGACGACCGCTTCGGCGAAGGAGTTGAGGTTCCACTTGGGCAGCATCCGGCGCACCTTCCCGGCGAGGGCCGGGTTGGCGACCATGTAGCCGAAGCGGATGCCGTGCAGGCCGAAGTTCTTGCCGAGGCTGCGCAGGACGATGACGTTCGGGCGCAGCACGGCCTCCGCCGCCACACTGGGCCACGCCTCGGCGTCGGCGAAGTCCAGGAAGGACTCGTCGACGACGACCAGGTCGAGGTCGGCGAGGGCGTCCATGAGGCCGACGACCGCGTGCTTGGGGAGGAACCCGCCGTCGGGGTTGTTCGGGTTGCAGATGACGGCCGTGCGCGAGCCCCGGGCCCGGACGAACGAGACGAAGGCCGCCGGGTCGAGTGCGAACCCTGCGGCCTCGGGGAGGAGGAACATGTCGACGCGCTTGCCGGTCTCCATCGGCTGATCGGTCCAGCGGCCGAAGGTCGGTATGGGGACGGCGAGGCTGTCGCGGACCAGGAGGTGGTCGATCCAGGTGATCAGCTCGGTGGAGCCGTTGCCCATGGCCACGGTCTGCGGGTTGAGGCCGAGCAGGGAGCACAGCTCGTTCGTGATGACGTCGGTGCTGCTCGGGTAGTAGGTCAGGATGTCCAGCATCGAGCGCTGCAGCTTCTCGTACATCGCCGGGCTCGGGAAGTACGGATTGCACGGGATGCAGAAGTCGACGATGTCCGCAGCGCCTTCCGGGGAGGACACGCCGCCGGCGCGGCGCAGGGCGAAGTACGAGGGACTGTGCGCGGTGTTGGCGCGGAACAATTCGGTGGCATTACCGGTGACGCCGACGGCGACGGTCACGGCAGGACCTCCCTCGATCACGCGGGCCGCGCCGCGGCGGCCCGCTTCCCCTTGCCCGTACAGCCCGGTCGCTTGTCCCTCACCTCCCTCACCGACCCGCGTACGGGACATGGAGGAGACAAGAGGTGCACGGGTTGACCGTCTTGCGGTCTTCCGCAGTCCCTTACGGCTGCGTCCCGGCTTTCGTTCAGCCCTCCGCGGCCCCCACCGGCCGCGGCCGGTGCACGGTGGTGGCGGCGGGCGCCCCGCCGCCGTCGCGCGCCCCGGCCGCCGCGATGCCGTGACACCTCCGGTCACCGCCCGCCGGACCTGACGGCGGCCGCCCGGGGGCCTCGCCTCAGCCGCCGACGGCCGCGGTGAGGATCGCGCGGATCTGGGCGGTGATGGCGAGGCGGTTGGCCACGAACTCGGGGTCGGAGACGGTGCCGGTGCCGGGGTCGGTGTTGCCGGGGCCGAACTGCAGTACGGGGGTGTGGACATGACCGCCGGGCGCGGGCAGCGCGAGCACGTCGCGGAGCAGGGTGGCACGGTAGGCGATCTCGTTGGAGAGGTAGTCGCCGCCGCCGCCGGCGCGCGCCGTGGAGCCGGGCGTCGGACCGGAGTCGCTGACGACGGGCGCGGTCGCCCCGGCCGGGATCTCCGTCACCGCGGTGTTGTCGTGCACCGGGAAGGGACCGGTCCCGGCCGCGACGATCGCCCGGTACGGCAGTCCCGTGGTGGTCCACTGCGGCGCCTCGTGCCCGTACCGGACGGGAACGGGACCGGTGACCGGGTCGCCGGCGTTGTCCGGGAGGCCGCCGCGCCAGGCGCCGTTGAAGCGTTCGAGGTCGAAGCGGCCGACGCGGCCCTGGCTGACGGTGGCGAACAGGTCGACGCGGTGCGGGCCCGGACGGAACCACGGGCGCAGGGCGCGTTCGACGGTGCCCCGTGTGAAGTCGGCCCAGCGGACCGGGAAGACGACGGCCTCCACGCGGGCCGGGCCGCCGGCGGTGCGGATCATGACGCCGTCCAAGGCGAGCGCGGCGGCGCCCGAGGGGTTGCTGCGGCGGACGTCGACGTCGAGCCGGAAGGGGTCGAAGCCGGTCAGCAGGATGCGCCTGACGCCCCCGGCCGCGGGCGGCCGGACGGTGTCCTGCCCCCGGGAGGCCCGTTCCAGCCGGTCCAGCAGGGCGGCGCGCCCGTCCTCCCCCAGCGGGAAGGACGGCTGCCACGTGCGCAGGCTCCGGGTGAGGGTGAGCCGGGCCCAGTACAGCGGCCGGTCGTCGTCGCGGCTGAGGTCGCCGCCGGCCGGGCCGCGCCCCTGCGCCCTGCCGACCGCGTCCTGCCACAGCGCGCGGCCGTGGTGGCGCACGACGCGTTGCGCCGCCGCCCTGGAGCGCGCCGCCGCCAGCGCCCGCGCGAAGCGGGGAGCCGCGGCGTCGAAGCCGCTGCGGCGCAGGATCTCCTGGGGCGCGGCCCGGTCCAGCCGGGCCTCCTCCACGGTCGGATCCGGGACGGTGGTGGCGGTCGCGGGAGCGGTCGCCGAGGGGGCGCCGACGGGCGGCGCGAGGGCCGGCACGCCGGTCCGGGTGGGGGGCCGCACTGTCCGGGAACCTCCGAGCCAATCAGGTGCACACCAGGTGGAGCGACCCCCAGCATTCCCGACCGGCACCGCGGAACGCCAGACGCCCCCCATCTCCGCCCCGGCGCCCCGCCGGGTCAGCGCAGCAGCGAGGCGATCGCGAGCCGGACGAAGGTGATGGTGTCGTACGGGGTGGCGGTCCCGGTCTCGTACAGCAGGCCGACGTGCTCGCTGTCGATCTGCACCAGATCGGAGTAGGCAGCCTTGGCGTCGGACACCCGGTACCCGCGCGACCAGGTCACCCCGTCGTCGAGGCTCGCCCGCACGGTCATCCGCACCCGGTCCCGGGGCTCGCCCGGGGCCGCCAGCAGCAGCGGGCCCGAGCCGCGGCCGTTGTACGTCTGCAGCAGGCTGCCCTCGACGGAGGGCGCGGTGATCCCGGGAACGGTCCGGAAGGGGGCCAGCAGGGTCGCCCCGCCGTCGGCGCTCCAGGCGTGGGCCCGGCTGCCGCGGTCGGTGCCCTTCTGATCACGCGCGTTGAAGTACACCCGGCCGTCGGGCAGTTGGGCGACAGCGGTCTCGTTGACATTGATCCGGCCGTCCCCGGCGGTGTCCACGTAGCCGATCCGCCAGGTCTTGCCGCCGTCGTCGCTCAGCAGGCTGTGGCCCGCGTACCAGCGCGGCTCCGCGCCGTTGTCCCCGCTGCCGGGCGACGGGGTGACGGAGTGGTTGGCGCCGACGACGAGCCGGCCCTTGTGCGGACCGGTGGTCAGCACGATGCCGTGCCCGGGGCCGGTGGCGTACCAGCGCCATCCGGGGCGCTTGACCTGGGCGGTGATCTCCCGCGGCCGTGACCAGGTGACCCCGGCGTCGTCGCTGGTCCGCACGAAGACGCGCCGCCCGTCGGCGGGGACGGCGTCGCCGGACATGATGTCGGCCTCGGTGGTCGCGCCGCCGTTGCGGGTGGTCAGCAGCACCAGCCGCCGCGACGGTTCCACCACCGGTGCGGGGTTGCCCAGGGTGTTCGGCCCGGCGTCCGCGATCCTGCGCAGCGCCGTCCAGGTGCAGCCGCCGTCCTTCGAGCGGCGTTGGACGACGTCGACGTCACCGTGGTCAGCGCCGGACTCCCGCCGGCCCTCCGCGAAGGCCACGAGCACGGGGCCCGCGGCACCGGACCCGGGCACCTGGACCACCGCGGGGATGCGGAAGGTGCTGTAGCCCTTCTGGCCCGAGACGAAGACACGGGTCGGCGCGCACCTGGCGCCGGAGCCCACCGGCTCCGCCAGGGTCGCCGGCGCGGGCTGGCACGCCGCCGCCAGGGCCGCGCACACGGCCGTCACCAGACGCCCAGCCCACCGCACCACGCGTCACTCCCCGTACCGACCGGCGCAAACACTCCGGACAGTAACAAAAGGGACGTGACTGCCCCGGTCCCGCCGGGCCGCCCGGCGCGGCGCGCCGCGGAGACCACGCGCGCGGCGCGAGCGCCTACGCCGCCTTCCGCACCAGGAAGAAGATGCTCGGCCCGAACGTCACCCGCGCCAACGGCCGCTGCAACGCCTCCTCGGCACGTACCAGCGTGCTCCGCGGCACCACCCGCTTCAACCGCGTGCTCCGCAGGTTCGAGACCGACAGCCGCTGCTGCACCCGCAGCCCCGCGGCCTCCAACTGCGTCGCCACCGTGCGCGGGTGGTGGTTGACGAAGGGGATGCTCTCGCGCTCGCGGTTGGCGGCGGAACGGATGTCGACCGGCTGCAGCGGAACCCGCCGGCGACGGGCCGCGTACCGCAGCCGGTTGGCGGCGTGGGCGAGGTTGGCGCTCTCGACGATCGCCGTGCCCCCGGGCCGCAGGACCCGCGCGATCTCGGCCAGGGCGGGCGCCGGGTCGGGCAGGTGGTGCATGACCCGGATCATCGTCACCAGGTCGACGCTGCCGGAGTGCAGGCCGAGCCCGGACACGGTCGTCAGCCGCATGCTGACGCCCGTGAGGCCCGCCAGGTACTCCTCCGCGTCGTCCAGTTGACGGCGGCTGGAGTCCAGCAGCGTGACCCGGTCGGCGAACTCCCGCAGCACCGGCACGAGACGCCCGTATCCGCCGCCGACGTCCGCGGCATGGCCGAAGTGGCGGCCGGCCAGCAGCCGGCGCAGCGCGGCGACCTCGGCGTCGTGCTCGTAGCCGCGGCCGTCCCAATAGGTGCGGTAGCTCCGCTGGTTGTCGTCGTACTGATCGGCCCGCTGTGCCATCGCGTCCCCCTCGCGCCCTGCCGTCACCTGACACAGTTCAGGTCACGCACAGGACCGGGAACGGTTCCCTCCGCAAGGTCAGGGCTTGCGAAGGTCCAGGGGACGCGGCGCGCTCCCGCGCGCCGCCCGGGACCCGGCCTCCGCGTCCGGATCGCCGGCCTGCGGCGGCAGCAGGTCCCGGACCAGCAGGGTGGCACCGGCCACCGCGCCCGGCATCAGGAAGACCGCGACGACCGGCACCAGGAAGCACAGCACCAGCGGCACACCGAAACCGAGGCTGAGCATCATCCGGCCGCGGAGCATGCGCAGCCGCTCGCGCAGCGCCACCTCGCGGCGCTGGAAGGCGACACCGCTGAGTTCCAGGGCCAGGAAGAAACCGGAGACGCAGAAGCCGATCACGGGCACCACGGTCTGCCCGACGACGGGGACGAAGCCCGCGGCGAACAGCGCGACGGTCCAGACCGTGACGCGCACCAGCACCCGCAGGCTGTCCCAGGCGGACCGCAGCAGCTCGCGCCAGAGCGGGACGTCCGGGCTGTCCGGGGCGCCGCCCTCGGTGTCGTCGACCCGCTCCGCCAGCGACTCGTAGAAGGGCTGCCCGACCAGCAGCGTCACGGCGGTGAAGGAGATCACCGCCAGTACCAGGCCGCCGCCGAAGACGACGGCCGTGAGCAGGCCGCGGAAGAGCCCCTGCCACGGCGAGCCCCAGTCGTCGGCGAAGGGGGTCGCCCAGGCGGTCGCGTCGTCGGCCCAGAACGCCAGCACGACCAGCGCGGCGACGTAGCCGACGAGGGTGATCAGCGCGGGCAGCAGCCCGAAACCGAACCAGCGGCCGTGCCGGACGACCCAGCGCTGGCCGTCCACGAAGTGACGTATCCCGGTCGCAAGATCTCCCATGCGCGACAGGGTATGCGACCTCCCGGGGACGGGGGGACCGTCCGGCCGCCGCGGATCGGGATCAGGCCACGATCTCGCGGTCCGCCGGACCCGACGGCTCGGCGTCGAAGAGGCCACATCGGTGTCGGCGTCGGAAGCTCCGCGCGCCTCTCGACGGCGCGACAGGTGCGGGCCCGGCCGCCACGGGACCGCCCGGCGCATCCCGCACATCCCGGTGAGGCGCCGGCCGCCTCCCCGGGGGCGCCCCACGCAAGCCTCAGCCCGTCGCGGACACCGGCACCGGCACCGGCACCGTGAGCCTGCGGTCGACGAGACTGCGGCCGATCTCGGCCGTGTACGTGCCGGGCGGGGTGCGCCAGGCGCCGGCCGTCTCGTCCCAGGTGCGGGCAGCACGCCGGGACAGCGGTACGCGGACCTCCGTGGTGCCGCCCGCGGGCAGTTCCACGGAGAGGAATCCGGCCAGGACGCGGCGCGGCCGGTCGGCGCCGTCGTCCTCGGGGACCGCCAGGTAGACCTGGACGACCTCACGGCCCGCGCGGGCCCCGGCGTTGCGCAGCCGCACCGTCACGACGCCCAGCGTGTCGGCGTCGTCGTGGCCGGCGGCGGCCTCGTAGCCGGCGCCGTCGTACTCCCAGTCGGTGTAGCCGAGCCCGTGCCCGAAGGCGTACGCCGGGGCGACGTCCGACCGGTCCCAGGCGCGGTAGCCGATGTGGACGCCCTCCTCGTAGGTCAGAACGCCCTCGCGCGGCTCGACCCGGGTGACCGGGGCGTCGGCGAGCTTCACCGGCCAGGTGGTGGGCAGCCGCCCGCCGGGCTCCTCCGCGCCGAACAGGACGTCGGCCAGCGCGGCGCCGGCCTCCTGCCCGGGGAACCAGCCCAGCAGCACCGCCGCGACCTCCTCACGCCACGGCAGTTCCACGGGGGCACCGGAGTTGACCACGACGACGGTGCGCGGGTTGGCCGCGGCGACCGCGTGCACGAGGTCGTCCTGGCGCCCCGGCAGCCGCAGGTCCGCGCGGTCGAAACCCTCGCTCTCGACCCGCTCGGTGGTGGCGACCACCACGATCGCGGCCTCGGCGTCGCGGGCGGCCGCGACGGCCTCCGCGATCAGCTCGTCCGGGTCGCGCCGCGGTCCGCGGTGGACGAGGGAGAACGCGACCGTCTCGATGGGCATGTCCTCGATCTTGAAGACGTCGCAGGTGAGGGAGACCGCGACCGGCACCCCCGCCTCCAGTTCGGCCGTTCCCCGGTCCAGAGGAGCGCCGAAGAACGCCTCGAACGGGTCGCTCTCCTGCCCCATCTCCTGCACGCCCTCGAAGACGACCGTGTCCGCGACGACCAGCCGGAAGCCGCCGAGCCCGCGGGTGCCGAAGTGGTGGGCGCCGCTCTCGCGCGGGGTGAAGGTGCCGGTGACCTCGACGGTGTGGAGCGCGGCGAAGGAGACGCCCTCGGGCAGGTCGGTGCCCAGCCACTGCGCCTGGCCGCTCGGCAGCGCGGTCTCCCCCAGCGGCCGCCCCCCGGCGTCCCGGAACAGCGCGCGCAGCGTGAACCCCTGCTCGGCGACGGCGAGTTCGGCACTGGGGTCGGCGCCGACGGAGTACGTCAGCCCCGTGCCCGCGGGCAGCGCCGCGCGCAGCCCGTCCAGCGGGGAGACGACATGGGCGGGGAAGACGTGGGCGGAACCGCCGCCGAGGACACGGGCGTCGCGCGCGGCGGCACCGACGAGGGCGACGCCGCGGAGGGCCGCGGGGTCGAGCGGCAGCACGGGCCGCCCGTCGCGCGGCTCGTTGCGCAGCAGGACGAACGAGCGCCGCGCGATCTCCCGGGCCAGCGCCTCGCCGTCGACGGCGGCGGGCAGCGCTCCCGCGGGCACCGCGGCGGGCACGCCCTCCAGCAGTCCTGCACGGCCGGCGAGCAGCAGCACACGGCGCACCGCGTCGTCGACGACGGACTCCTCGACCCGCCCCTCCCGTACCGCCTGGGCGAGTGCCTCGCCGTACACCGTGCGCGGGCCGGGCATGGCCACGTCGAGGCCCCCGGTGACGGCGGCGACGGTGTCGCGGGCGGCCGTCCAGTCGGAGACGACGAAGCCGTCGAAGCCCCACTCGTCGCGCAGCACCTCGTTCTGGAGCCGCCGGTGCTCGGTCATGGTGGAGCCGTTGACCCCGTTGTAGGCGGCCATGACGCCCCAGGGGCGGGCGTTCTTGACGATGGCCTCGAAGGGGGCGAGGTAGAGCTCGCGCAGGGCGCGTTCGCCGACGACGTTGTCGACGGTGAAGCGGTCGGTCTCGGCGTCGTTGGCCACGAAGTGCTTGACGGTGGTGCCGACACCGCCGTCCTGGACCCCGGCGACATAGCCGGTCCCGATCTCGCCGGTCAGGTACGGGTCCTCGGAGTACGCCTCGAAGTGCCGTCCGCCCAGCGGCGACCGGTGCAGGTTGACCGTGGGCGCGAGCAGCACGTGCACGCCCTTGCGGCGGGCCTCCTGGGCGAGCAGCCGCCCGGCGCGGCGGGCGAGACCGGGGTCCCACGCGGCGGCGAGGGCGGTGGGGCTGGGCAGCGCGACGGACGGGTCGTCGGCGGTGGAGCGCACGCCCCGTACGCCGATCGGCCCGTCCGACATGACCAGCGAGCCCAGTCCGATCTCGGGGACCGGGGGCAGCGACCACATGTCCTGCCCGGCCAGCAGTCGTGCCTTGGTGTCGAGGTCGAGCTTGCCGAGGGCCTGCTCCACGGCGGCCGCGCGCTCGGTGTCGGTCATCGGGTCAACTCCCCTGTCGGAGACGGTTGTCGTCGCCTTGCCCACGGGGCGGCCCGCTCCGGCCACGGCACCGCGCCGGCCGGTACGGGACGGCCCCGCCTCCTGCCACGTGCCCCGCCATCCTGGCCTTCCTCCCTGATGATCGGTAGGTGTCGTCACCCGCCCGTTACTCGGGCCCGCCCCGACCCGGCTAGGCTCGCCGTCGTGACAGCCGACGACCACGGGCGGGGCCTCGGGCGCGCGACCCGGGGCGCGGACCGCAGGGCCGGGATCGTCCAGGCCGCTCTCGAGGTGATCGCGGAACGCGGCTACCGGGGTGCCGCGTTGGCGGCCGTGGCCGAGCGGGTCGGTCTGACGCAGCAGGGCCTGCTGCACTACTTCCCGACCAAGGAGGCGCTGCTGATCGCGGTGCTGGACGCCCGCGACCAGTGGGACATGGCCTCCGCGGCGCTGCACGGGACCGCCTGGCCGCTGGAGATGATCGCGGGCCTGGTCGAGTACAACGCGACCCGGCCGGGCGTCGTCCAGGTCTTCACCGTCCTCGCCGGGGACAGCGTCACCGAGGACCATCCCGCGAGCGGGTACTTCAAGGAACGCTACGCGCGGGTGCGCGAGTGGGGGGCACAGTCGCTGCGCAGCGAGTACGGCGACGTCCTGCCCGGCGGCCTCACCCCCGAGCAGGCCGCGCCCCTGCTCGTCGCCGTGATGGACGGCCTGCAGACGCAGTGGCTCCACGACCCGGAAGCGGTGGACATGCCCGCCGCCTTCCGCGACTTCGTCGCCCTCCTGACCGCCCCCCGCGCGCCGGACGGGACGCCCGGCGGCGCCTGAGTGCTCTGTCCCCGTCGTTCGGCGGTGCGTGCCATCGCTCCTCGGGCCGGGGGAGGCGCAGGGCATGGGACTGTTCCGCAGGAACCGCACCGGGCGGCGGGTACCTCCGCCCGGCTTGGTCGAGGAGGCCGCGGCCGATCCGGGGGGCTGGGTGTACGAGATCGACGCGGACATGGTCGACGATCCGGAGGGGAGCGTTCCCCCCGAGGCCGTCATCGGGGCGTGGCAGGTGGATGCACACGGGAAGCTCGCCGGCGGTTACCGGGCGAATCCGAACTACCGGCCCCCGGCGACGGGGCGGTAGTCCCTCGCGGGCGAAGCGGCTCGGTCGGACACGGATGACGACCACGACCACCGGCCGGGCCGGATTCCCTCTCGCGGGCAGCTTCGGCCGGTGCGCCCGGGATCCGCACGACACGGGCCTGCCCGGCACGCGCCAGGGGCGCGCCCGCCGCGGGAGCACGCCCCTGAACACCGGCCGGAACCGGCCTACTCGGGCAGGCGGACCAGCATCTTGCCGGTGTTGTCGCCGCGCAGGACGCCGAGGAAGGCCTCCAGGTTGTTCTCGATGCCGTCCACGACGGTCTCGCGGTAGCGCAGTCTGCCCTCGCGGATCCAGGCACCGACCTCCTGGACGAACTGCGGCTGGAGGTCGTAGTGGTCGCCGACGAGGAAGCCCTCGATGCGCAGCCGGTTCTGGATCAGGCGGGCCAGGTTGCGCGGGCCGGGGGCGGGCTCGGTGGCGTTGTAGATCGCGATCATTCCGCAGACGGCCACCCGGCCGCGCAGGTTGAGGGCGCCGATGGCGGCCTCCAGGTGCTCACCGCCGACGTTGTCGAAGTAGACGTCGATGCCGTCGGGGGCGGCCGCGGCCAACTGCTCCGCCACCGGGCCGTTCTTGTAGTTGAAGGCGGCGTCGAAGCCGTACTCCTCGGTGAGCAGCTTGACCTTCTCGTCAGAACCGGCGCTGCCGATGACCCGCGAGGCGCCCTTGAGCTTGGCGATCTGGCCCACCTGGCTGCCGACGGCGCCGGCCGCGCCGGAGACGAAGACGACGTCGCCCTCCTTGAGCTCCGCGACCCGCAGCAGGCCCGCGTAGGCGGTCAGGCCCGTCATGCCGAGCACGCCGAGGTAGGCGCTCAGCGGCGCGAGCTCGGGATCGACCTTGACCGCGGACTTGGTGTCGACCAGGGCGTACTCGCGCCAGCCGAGGAAGTGCAGCACGTGGTCGCCGACCGCGAAGCCCTCGGCGTCGGAGGCGACGACCCGGCCGACCGCGCCGCCCTGCATGGGCTTGTCCAGCCGGTACGGCTCCGCGTACGACTTGGCGTCGTTCATCCTGCCGCGCATGTACGGGTCCACGGACACATACAGGTTGCGGACCAGCACCTGCCCGGGGCCGGGCTCGCCGACCTCGGTCTCGCGCAGCGCGAAGTCCTCCGGCTTCGGCCACCCGTGCGGGCGGGAGACCAGGTGCCATTCACGGCTCTGCGGCATGGGAAACGCCTCCAAAAGCTTTAGATTCTCAACCAACCATGTACCTGGATGTTTGATGATGTCAAGCAACAGGTAGCCTGGGGCCATGCCACGCCGTACCGATCCGCTGACCGTGGAGGTCGTCGACCTCATCGCCACCGTCGTGGCGCGCTATCACGAGGAGTACGAAGAGGCGGCCGCCGCCCACCGGCTCACCGGCGCCCAGGCGCGCGTGCTGACGCTGCTCGCCCGCGAGCCGCTGCCGATGCGCGGCATAGCGGCGCGGCTGAAGTGCGAGCCGTCGAACGTGACGGGCATCGTGGACCGCCTGGAGGCGCAGGGCCTGGTGGAGCGACGCGCGGACCCGGCCGACCGGCGGGTCAGGCTCGCGGCCGCCACCGCCGCGGGTGAGGACACCGCGGGACGGCTGCGCGGCTCACTGGACTTCGCACGCGAACCGCTGGCCGCGCTCTCGGCGGACGAGCGGGCGACGCTGCGCGACCTGCTCAGACGGATGGCCGGTCAGCCGGTGTGACGGGCGGCCGGTGTGACGGGCGGCGACCCGTCAGCTGCACCACCACAGGATGCGGGTGCAGGTGGGCGTCGGTGTCGGCGTCGGCGGCGGGGGCGGCGGGGCGCTGGTGGTCGGGTTCGAGGCCGGGCTGGAGGCACCCGGACCACCGCCGGGCGAGGCCGGCGGGCCGGAGGTGGCCGGGGCCTGGCTGACCGCGCCGGAGGCGGTCGCGGTGGCCGACTGCTTGTCGCTGGCCGAGGGGCTCGGGGACGTCGAGTCACTGGCACTGGCCGAGGCCGAGGCCGAACCGGAGGCGTCCGACGCCGGCCCGCCGGGGACGCTCGCCGACGTGGAGGCGTGCGCCGAGGACGTCGCGCCCGGCGAGGCGCTCGGGCTGGGCACCTCGTCGGAACCGGCGGACTGCGTCCGGTCGCCGGTGACGTAGCCCGCCAGCGGCAGTTCGGCGACGCTCCAGCCGACCAGCACGATCACGGCCCCGACGAGGGTGCCCACGAGCAGGCGGGACTTGCGCCGGGTGCGGATGCTGCGAGTGCGGCTGCGGCTGCCGGAGCGGCGCGGGGCCCCGTCGCGGCCGCCGCGGGCCGCCGCGCGGCGGCGTTCGGCCCTGCCGGGTGCGACGGTCTCCATGGCCTCGGTGTCGGCGGACGCGGCCTGCGCCGCGGGCACGCCGGCGGATCCCTTCTCCCCGAGCTGGTGAGCGGGCGTTCCGCACCCCGGGCAAGACAGGGCGCCGTTGATGTGCCGTCGGCAGGCTGCGCAGTAGTCCATCGTCCGGGCAGCGTATGTGAGGCACCGGTACGACGTACATATGAGCCGTTCGTCGAACAAGTGAAACCTCTGTGAAAGCCGGGACATGCGGGTTTAGGAACCCGATCAGACCCGAATCCCGCCCCAATCAGCCCGCATACGGCACTTCGGGCATGCCCTGCCCGGCCCCGGGCAGCACCAGCAGCGCCCCGGCCAGCGGCCGGGCGGACAACTCCCGCTCCCCCAGGCCGGTCCGGGCCGAGGTGATGTAGAGATCGGTGAGGTGCGGCCCGCCGAAGGCGCAGGCCGTCGGCCGTCGCACGGGCACCTCGACCACCCGGTCGAGAGCGCCGCGCGGGGTGTAGCGGCGCACCGCGGCCCCGTCCCACAGCGCCACCCAGACGCAGCCGTCGGCGTCCACGGTGAGCCCGTCGGGGAAGCCCGCACCCTCCTCGACCACCGCGAACGGGCGCCGCTTGCGCACCAGTCCGGTGTCGGGGTCCACGTCGAAGACGTCGATCCGGCGGGTGGGGCTGTCGACGTAGTACATGAGCGAGCCGTCGGGGCTCCAGTCGGTCCCGTTGCTGACGGCAACGTCGTCCAGAACCGGTTCGACCGTGCCGTCCGGCGCGACTCGGGACAGCGTTCCGCCGCCGGGTGCCTCGTCGTAGCGCATGGTGCCGGCCCACAGGGTTCCCGAGGCGTCGACCGCGGCATCGTTGGCCCGTCGGCCGGGGACGGGCTCACGGTGCAGCCAGCGGAAGGCGCCGTCGGCGTCGTACACCGCCACGCCGTCCCGGAGGTTGACCACGATGCCGCCGCCCGCGCGCGGTTTGGCGGCGCCGACGTGCTGCCCGGTCGTCATGACCGAGGTCCGACCGCCCAGAGGGTCGTACCAGTGCACGCGGGAGGCGAGGATGTCCACCCAGACGAGCCGGGCGGCGGCCGGGTCCCAGGTGGGGCCCTCACCGAGCGACGCCCGTGCGGGGAGCGCGAGTTCGACGCCGGTCATCGCAGACCGCCACGGTGGCCGAGGCGTTCGGACAGCTCGGCGGCGCCCTTGACCGCCAGCGCCTCCAGCTCCGTCAGGCGCTCGTCGCTCCAGCGGACCATCGGCACGGAGATGCTGAGCGCGGCCACCACCTGCCCGGCGGAGTCCCGCACGGGGGCGGCCACGCAGGAGACGTCCGGGTTGGACTCGCGCTGCTCGACGGCGATGCCGCGCTCGCGCACCAGGTCGAGCTGGCGGCGGAGTTCGTGCGGCGAGGTGATGCTGTGCGAGGTCATCGCCGTCAGCGGCCGGTCGTCGGGGAAGCGCTCGTCGAGCGCGGCGGCGGGCAGCGCGGCGAGCAGCATCTTGCCGACCGAGGTGCAGTGCGCGGGCAGCCGCCGGCCCGCCGCGGAGACCATCCGCACCGCGTGGGTGCTGTCGACCTTGGCGATGTAGATCACGTCGGTGCCCTCCAGGACCGCGACGTGCACCGTCTCGTCGCAGGTCTCGGCGACGGAGCGGGCCACCTGCTGCCCCTCGGCGGCCAGGTCCAGCTGCTCGGCGTAGCGGCTGCCCAGTTGGTACGTGCGCACGCCGAGCCGGTAGCGGCCGGCGTGCCCCGGCTGCGGGACGAGGTAGTTGCGCGCGGCCAGCGTGGTCACCAGCTCGTGCACCGTGGTGCGCGGGAGCCCCAGCCTGCGGGTGATCTCCGGCGCGGACATCGTGCCGTCGCCCTCGAGGAAGAGCTCCAGGATGTCCAGCGCTCTGGTCACTGCGGGTACGAGACGTCCCATCTCTGCTCGCTCTCTCCGGGCGGACGTGCACAGCCGTACCCGGCCGCACTCGACCACTCTCTCGAACGTTCGATATTCCGAAAAGCGATCGGTATCGCGAACGCAGCGTATCCGCGCCGGGGCGCACCGGGCAATGGCCGCGCTTCTCGCGGACGCGGCACCCGGGGCACGTCCGAACGACTGTCGCACCTGACGGCCCATCACCCAGTGTGCTTATCTGACAGGACTATATGGGTGATCGTTCGCATCTCGGGACATCAGCAGGCGTTGATTCGGTCACGACGTTCACTGTCGGACCGATCCGAAGGGAATAAAAGTGAACCGCTTCACCAAGGTCGCCATCTCGACCATCATCGCCGGGGTCACCGTTTTCGGCGCCAGCACGGCGGCTGTCGCCGGTGGCAACGACAACCGCGGCGGCGGTTTCGGCGGCGGCCGCAACTTCGGCCACGGCGGTGGCTACGGCCACGGCGGTGGCTACGGCGGTGGCTACGGCAACGGCTTCGGCGGCTTCGGCCGCGGCGGCGGTGCCCACGCGCGAGGGGCCGCCATCGGCTCGCCCGGCATCCTGAGCGGCAACGTCGTCCAGGTGCCGATCAACATCCCGATCAACGTCTGCGGCAACGGCATCGGCATCATCGCGCTGCTGAACCCGACGGCCGGCAACGTCTGCATCAACAGCTGACGCAGGCGCACCACCCCGACCCGAGGCCGCCGGAGGATCACTCCGGCGGCCTCGTCGTCCTGTCCGGCCGTCGTGCCGCACCGCGTGCGCGCCGGGAACCACCGCGAGAATCAGGAGACCTGACGACCACTCAGTCCTCGCTCGCGGGCTGATCCTTCCGCCTGTCCGAACCGGACCGGACCGCTATCCGGGTGACGCTCCGCATCCGACGACACGGGGGCTTCGTTGACCAGTCGGCATGCAGTGATCGATGAAAGGAACAGCTCGTGAAGCGTTTTTCGAAGGCAGCGGTCCTGACCGTCGCGGCGGGCGCCGCGGTCCTCGGCAGCGCGGGCGGCGCCCTCGCCGACGGCGGTTACGGCGGCGGTTACGGCGGTGGCTACGGTGGCGGTTACGGCGGCTTCGGCCGCGGCGGCGCGCACGCCAACGGTGCGGCCATCGGCTCCCCCGGCGTGGTCAGCGGCAACGTGATCCAGGTCCCGGTCAACATCCCGGTCAACGTGTGCGGCAACGGCGTCAACGCCCTCCTCTCGCTGGTCAACCCGACCGTCGGGAACGTCTGCCTCAACTCCTGACGGCAGCGCCCTCGCCGGGGCGCCCGCGCACTCTCCCGTACGACCCTGTTCGTCCCGCCACCGGCAGCGCCGCGGCCCTCGCGCCCCTCGCCCGGGCCTCCGACGTCCACGGTCGCGGGTACGTGCACCGTCGGCGAACCCCTGGCCACGGCCGCCCCGCACGCGCGGGGCGGCCGTCGTCGTGCCGGGGGTCCGCCGCGGGTGTCACTCCAGCGCCCCCAGCACGACCGCGCTGTTGAAGCCGCCCGTGCCGCGCGCCACCACCAGCGCCGTGCGCAGTACGTCCGGCCGGTGCCAGCGGGTGATCAGGCGCAACCCGTACCGCTCCCGGCAGGCCCGCTCGTCCCCGCCGCGGGTGGGCGGGACCAGGCCGGTGCGCAGGGACAGCGCGGCGGTGGCGGCGTCGAGCGCGCCCGCGCCCGAGACGAGCCGGCCGACCGCCGCCTTGGGCACGGTCACCGGCAGCTCGGCCAGCCGGTCGCCGAAGACCCGTCGCAGGGCGGCCGTCTCGGCGGCGTCCCCGTCCACATCGCCCGCGCCGTCGGCGAAGACCACGTCCACGTCCCGCGGCTCGCGGCCGGCCTGTTCCAGGGCGGTGGTGATCGCCCGCGCCAGCTGCACGCCGTCGGGAGCGGGCAGGGTGTGGTGGTACGCGTCGTGGGTGGCGGCGTGCCCCAGCAGTTCGGCATAGGCGAGCCGGCCGCGTTCCGCGGCGTACGCCTTCTCCTCCAGCACCATCAGCGCGCCGCCCTCGCCGGGCACGAAGCCGGAGGCCCGCGGGCTGAACGGCAGATAGGCGCGCTCGGGGTCGGCGCCCCGGTGCACGGTCGGCAGGGTCGCCTGGCAGGCCAGCGCGTACGGGGACAGCGGCGCCTCCGTGCCGCCGACGAGCACCGCCTTGCTGCCGCGGCGCAGCAGCCGCCACGCCTGTTTCAGCGCGTCGAGCCCGCCGGCCCCGTCCGAGGCGACGACCCCGCAGCCGCCGGTGAACCCGTGCCGGATGGAGATCTGCCCGGTGCTGGCCGCGTAGAAGGACGCCGCCGGCTGACGGGCGCTCGTCCTGCCGGCCCGCCCGGCCAGCAGGTGGTGCAGCTCGCGCTGCCCGTACTCGTTGCCTCCCGAGCCGCCGGCGGTGACCACCGACAGATGGAACGGTGGGTGGTCGGCCGGCTTGAGGGCGGCGTCGGTCAGCGCCATCTCGGCGGCGGCCAGCGCGAACCAGGTCCACCGGTCGGTCTGCGCCCGCAGCCGGTCGCCGATCCAC
The DNA here is from genome assembly GCF_033793585.1 of Streptomyces sp. MI02-7b. Lineage (NCBI taxonomy): Bacteria > Bacillati > Actinomycetota > Actinomycetes > Kitasatosporales > Streptomycetaceae > Streptomyces > Streptomyces sp. MI02-7b. The sequence continues at coordinate 173,100 of NZ_JARAWX010000016.1, forward strand.
TCCGCCGCGTCGAAGCCGGTGATCTCGCCGGCCACCGCGACCGGGGAGCGCCGGGCGTCGGGCCGGCCGAGCGGGCGCAGGCCGTTGCGTCCGGCCAGGGTGGCCCGCCAGTACGGGCCGGTGCCGATGCCGGTGGGGGCGATCACGCCGATGCCGCTGAGGACCGCGCGCGTGGTCATGCCGCCGCCCCCCGGTGGTCCGCCTCGTCCGGGCGGCGGGCGTCCGTGGCGGCCCGTTCCTCGTCCGCGTCCAGGGCGGAGAAGACCATCGCCGACTGGAAGCCGCCGAAGCCGCTGCCGACCGACAGCGCGTGCCGCACCCGCTGGTCGCGGGCGAAGACAGGGGTGTAGTCCAGGTCGCACAGCGGGTCGGGGTGGACCAGGTTCGCGGTCGGCGGGATCTTGCCGCGACTGATGGCCAGGGCACAGGCGGCCGTCTCCAGGGCGCCGATCGCGCCCAGGGAGTGCCCGATGACCGACTTGATGGAGCTGATCGCCACCTTCCGCGCGTGCTCGCCCAGGGCCCGCTTGTAGGCGGCGGTCTCGTGGCGGTCGTTCTGCGCGGTACCGGAGCCGTGGGCGCTGATGTAGTCCAGTTCCCCGGGGGAGATGCCGGCCTCGGACATGGCGGTGATGATGGCCTCGCTCAGCTCGTAGCCGTCGGGGCGCAGCCCGGTCATGTGGTAGGCGTTGGCCCGGTTGTCGTAGCCGCGCACCTCGCAGTAGACGGCGGCGCCGCGGGCGACGGCGCGCTCCATCTCCTCCAGGACGAGCACCGCGCCGCCCTCGCCGAGGACGAAACCGCTGCGGCGCGCGTCGAAGGCGGTGGACGCCCGCTCGGGGTCGCCGTCGAAGTCGGTCGTGGCGCGGACCGCGTCGAAGCAGGCCACCGTGACCGGCGAGATGGGCGCGTCCCCGGCGCCCGCGAGCACCACGTCGGCCTCGCCGTCGCGCAGCGTCTGGAACGCGTGGCCGATCGCGTCGATACCCGAGGTGCAGCCGGTGGAGACCACGACGGAGGGGCCGTGCAGCCCGTGGCGCAGCGACAGTTCGGCGGCCGCGGAGGAGGGGTGCATCGCCCGGTGGAGGAACGGGACGCCGTACTCGGCGTGCACCTCCCAGTCGCGGCCGCCGTCGCTGGCGACCGCGTACTCCTGCTCCAGGGTGGCGGTGGCGCCCGCGGCGGTGCCGAGGCAGACCCCGATCCGGTCGGTGTCCTCGTGCTCCGGCGTGATCCCGCTGTCGGCGAGCGCCTCCGCGGCGGCGACCAGGGCGAACTGCGCGAAGCGGGCGTTGCGGCGCACCTCCTGCGGGCTGAGCCCGGCCGCGACCGGGTCGAAGTCGGCTTCGGCGGCGATCTGTGAGCGGTAGCCGGAGGCGTCGAAGCGGCTGATCCGGCGGACCGCCGGCTGCCCCCCGACGATCCGCCGCCAGAACGCCTCGCGCCCCGCGCCGCCGGGCGCGACCGCGCCGACGCCGGTGACCACGACGCGGCGCACGGCCGGGCGTGCGGTCACCGGTCGACCAGTTCGCGGCCCGGTCCCGAGGAACCGCCGGACTCGGTGACCGCGGCCTGGGCCACGGCGGCCGCGTCCTCGCGGCTCTCGGTGTTCACGTGGCCGAGGTCGGGGCGGGGCGCCAGCGGGCTCAGGAAGAACACGGCGCGGCCGACCGTCCCGGAGGCGTTCACCACGCGGTGGCGCACCTCGCGCGGGATGAGCAGTGCCTCGTTGGCGGCGACGCTGCGCGGCACGCCGTCGAGGTCGACCCGCAACTCGCCCTCCACGACGACCAGGTACTCCTGCGAATAGGGGTGGTAGTGCTCGGCCACCGCCTCGCCGGGGCCGACCGTGACCATGCCGCAGAAGCCGTCCGTCGTCCCGACCGAGCCGGTCGCCAGCAGGGTGCGGATGTCCCCGCCGCGGCGCGTGTCGGCCGGCACGTCCAGGGTGCCGACCGGCCGGATGCGGCGGGCCTCCAGGCGCTCCTTGATGAGCTGCATCTGCACCTTGGAGTTGCCGTTGATGCGCTGCCGCATGCCCTCGTCGTCGACGGGCGCGTCCGCCTTCATCCGGAAGTCCTGCACCCAGCGCAACCGCGTGCTCTCCGGGCCGAGTTCCTCGTACTGCCAGAAGATGTTCATGAACTCGAACGGGCCGGTCTCCACCCGCCGCGCCCGCACGGTGCGCGTCGCCGGGTCGGCGGTGCGCTCGGAGACCCACGACCAGACACGGCCCTTCTCGTCCGGGTGCATCGTGAGCCGGAAGCGCACGGTGTCGCCCTCCTGCGCGATGACGTCGGCCGCCGCGTACTCGCTGAAGAGCGAGGGCCAGGCGGCGACGTCGTTCGTCCGCAACCAGACGTACTGCAGCGGCGCGTCGATGACGATCTCGTTCTCCGTGTGCGCGCTCATCGTGGGGGTTCCTCCAGAGGGACGGCGAATGATCACACAAACGGTCCCCACGGTGACGGAACGTGTCACGCGCTCCCGGCCCGGTCCACCCGTACGGCCGTCAGGCGCCCCGCGCCAGGCGTTCGGCCAGTACAGCGGCCCGTGCCCGCTGCACGGCCCCCGCCTGGGAGGCGGCGAACCGCAGCAGGCCGGGAGGGGTGCGCAGGTGCAGCACGTCGGTCACGACACTGCCGGCCCCGTCGCCCGCGATGGCGAAGCGGTAGTCCATACGGACCCGGCCGGGACTGCGCACCTCGCCGCTGATCCCGGCGGCGTCCGGCAGGGCGGCCGGATCGGCGCTGATGGTGACGTCGATCGCGTTGTCGTGGCGCAGGCCGAGAAAGCGAAAGCGCTCCACGGCGGTGTAGCGCACCGTGCCGTCGCCGTCGCGGCGCACGTCGCGGACGGCGACCACGAGCGGCGACAGGCCTATGTAGTGCTCCGGCTCCCTCAGGTGGTCGTAGACCTCCCGCGGCGGCGCGGCGATCCGGAAGACGTGCGTCAGTTCGGTGGACGGCACCTTCAACCCCCTTGGACGCGCGGTGCGTCGGCACCGGCGATCCTCGCAGAAGGGGGCCGTTTCAGGCGCGGTGATGAGGGGCCTGGCTGCCGTCGACATGGGTGCCGGGGACGAGGGGCGGCGGACCGGCGGGACCGGCGTCCCCCGCGGCGCCCGCGCGGGTGGAGGCGGCGGCGGTCGGGGTGGCCGCGTGGCGGGTGTGCTCCTCGTGGCGCTCGGGGTGGCGGTGCGGCCAGAGCGAGGTCTTCCTGTGCTTTCCGGTCATATCGGTCCGTTACCCGGAACCGGCCGGGCTACGCGGAGGCCGGGGCGAGGGCGACCGCGGCCTCGGCGGTGTGCACCAGGAAGGCCAGCGTCTCCTGGAAGTACAGCCGGACGCTCGTGTCGTCGTGCGACAGGTAGCCGATCGCGACGTCGGAGCCGAGGCGCAGTTCGAAGTCGCCGCCGCGCGTCGAGAGCAGGAAGGCCCCGTCGATCGCGGGGGCCCAGACGATCTCCCCGTCCAGGACCCGGGCCAGGTGGGTCTGGATGGGATAGCCGTAGTGGGAGGTCTCGTTGACGGCGGTGTACGCCTCCGCGCTGAGCGCCAGCGTGTAGGGGCCGCCGACACCGGCGAGGCGGAGCGCGGACACGGCCTGGCTGACAGCCTCGGGGTAGTCGCGCACGTCCTCCGGCAAGGTGAGCGGCGGGTTCGACGCGCTCGTGCGGATGCCGTCGATGCCGGCCGCCGCGTAGCCCTCGAAGATCGCCCGGTCCTCGGTGAAGGCCATGCGGCGCGCGGCGTCCTTGACCGGCTGCCAGTCCGCGTCCTTGGCGCCGCGCTCGACGTCGTCCACCTGGCGGCGGTCGACGGTGAACGGCACGCGCAGCTCGACGACCGGCTGCGAGCGGCGGATGTGCGCGACGACGTCCGGCGCGGGCGGTTCCACGTCGTCCAGGTGACCGGTCGTCACCGCGGCCAGCTCGGCGCCCGCCGCCTCGGGCACGTCCACGATCCGGCGGCCGGCGACATGGCGCTCGAAGGTGCGCCGCGCCTCGTCCTCCAGGTCGGCCCAGGCCGCGTCCGAGATCGGGGCGAGTTCTCGGTGCAGGTTGTTCACGGGGTGGCCGCCTTCCGGAGGTCTCCGATCCCCAGCGACTGCGGGGCCGGTACGGTCGCGGGCACCGCGGTGTCCGCCGGGGCGGGAGGGTCGGGCAGGTCGTCGAGGAACCCCGCGGGCGGGGCGAAGAAGAGGGTGCCGGTCACGGCGGTGGAGAAGTCCAGGATGCGGTCGTGGGACGCCTCGTCGTCGCCGAGGAACATCCTGCGCAGCATGGTCTCGGTGACCTGCGGGGTCCGCGCGTAGCCGATGAAGTACGTGCCGAACTCACCGCTCCCGACCGCACCGAAGGGCATGTTGTCGCGGAGGATCTGCCGTTCGGTGCCGTCCGCGTCGACGACCGTGGTGCGGGCGACGTGGGAGTCGGCGGGCTTGGTGTCGTCGTCCATCTCGATGTTGCCCATCTTGCTCCGGCCGATGACCAGCTCCTGCTGCTCGACCGTGAGGGCGTTCCAGGCGTCCATGTCGTGCAGGTACTTCTGCACGATCACATAGCTGCCGCCGGCGAAGCCGGGGTCCTCGTCGCCGATCAGGACGGCCGCGGTCGCCGCGGCGCCGACCGGGTTCTCCGTGCCGTCCACGAAGCCGAGCAGGTCCCGCACGTCGAGGTAGGTGAAGCCGTGCACCTCGTCGCGGACCGTCACCGCACCGCGCAGGCGCTCCATGATCTGCACGGCCAGCCCGAAGCACAGGTCCTGGCGGGTCGCCCGGATGTGGAAGAGCAGGTCGCCGGGGGTGGCGGGGGCACGGTGGCGAGGCCCGGTCAGCTCCTCGAAGGGGTGCAGCAGGGCCGGCCGCGGACCGTCGAAGAGCCGGTCCCAGACCTGCGAGCCGATGCCCGCCACGACGCTGAGCCTGCCGCCCGGCGCGCCGAAGCCGATCGAGCGCCGCAGGCCGGAGAGGTCCTCCAGCAGATCGCGGACGGTGCCCTCGCCCCCGTCGTCGACGGTGACCACGAGGAATACGGCGGACGTCGTGAGCGGGCTGAGCACCGGCTGCGACAGCGCCTCCGGGGACGGTTCCGCCATCGCCACGCTCCTTCGTACCCCTGATCGGCCACGCACCAGTCTGCTCCCCCGGCTTGCACGGTGCATCCTGACCGGGAAAGGGCGCGGCAACGGCGAAGGGCGGCGGACATGAGCGGTGGACCGGCCACCGGGCCCGGGCGCCTGATTCCCGGGCTGCTGCTCGCCCTGACCGTGCTGAGCGGGCTGATCGACGCGGTGAGCATCATCAGCCTGGGCCATGTGTTCGTGGCCAATATGACCGGCAACCTCGTCTTCGTCAGCCTCGGCATGGCGGGCGTCTCCGGCTTCTCCGTCGTCACCTCCTTGGTGGCCCTCGGCGGATTCGTCGCCGGCGTCCTGCTCTGCCGGGCGACGGTGGCCCGGCTGCACCCACCGACGGCGCTGGTGCGGGCCGGTGCGGGCTGCGAGACCGTGCTGCTCGGCACGGCGGCGGCGCTGTCGGCGGTGGACGTGCGGCACGACGCCCTGGTCGCGGTCTGCGCGGTCGCGCTGGGCATGCAGAACGCCATGGCGGGACGGCTGGGCATCAGCGGTCTGACGACATCGGTGATGACCCGCACCCTGGTCGCCCTGGTCAGCGACGCCGGCGCCCCCAGGCATCCCCGGCCGCTGGCCGCCCGCCAGGCGCTGAGCGTCGTCGCGCTGATCGCCGGGGCCGCGATCGGCGCCCTCGTCGTGCTCCACGTGAGCCCGGCCGCCGCGATCGCGGCGGCGGCGGGCTGCGCACTGGCGGTCGCTGTGACGGCCGCGGCCGCCGAGGCGTGACGCGTCGACACCGTCGTGCGCCCCGCCGCCACGACGGTCACGAGGGCGGCCATGTGACCCTCGGCGCGGCGGGAGATGCTCCCTGCGTCCCCAGATCCGCCCGCCGTCCGGACGCCTGCGCGGTACGGACGGCAACCGCGGCGCCCTCGGCCTGAACGGTGCCGCGTGGACCCGCACGGTCCGGCCATCGACGTCGTGGGCGACGCCGACCCGTGGCGCGACCCGTGGTTCTGCACCAACCCGGTCCGGGTGCCGCCCGCGTGACGCACGGCACGGTCGTCGGTGTCGACGCCGGAACCGCCGGCCTGCGGGAGGCCGACCACCTGATCCACCGTCTGGTGGACCGGCTCGGCCTTCCCGTGGGCACGGTCGCCCGCACCCACCTCATCCGCGCCGGACCCGGCGGAAGAACAGGACCCGGCGGGACCGGGGCCGTGAGGCGTGCATCCGGCAGGCCGCGCCCACGGTCCGGCCCCGCTCGCCCCCGCTGCCGCGCAGGCCACGGAGGAGGCCGCCGCCCGTACCGGCGGCCGCGCCGTGGTCCACCCCGGGGTGGAACTCCTCACCGGCTCGGTCACGGTGGCCGACGTGCTCGCGCACACCTCCATCACCGGGCTCACGGTCCTCGGCTCCCCGGCCGACGAGCGCCTCGCGCCCGTGGCCGAGGTCCTCACCAGGGACCACGTCAGGCCGCAGTGGCGCGCAGCTCTGCTCGTGCTGCCGCTGGTGCCGGCCGCCCACGGGCGCCTGGCCACCTTCGAGGTGCCCGACCCGACGCCCTGCCGCGCCGACCACTGAGTACGGGTGCCCCGTCCCTGCCCCGGCCGGGACGGGGCACCCGTCAGGCGAAGACCTCGGGGTGGGCCTCGACGAGCTCACCGACACCGGAGGCCGGACGGCCGATGATCCGCGCCAGGTCGTCGGTCACCCGGTCGTAGCGGTTCTCCGCGTGCAGCCGCGCCATGACGGACAGGTGCTGCTGGACGTGCTCCGGGAGCCCGAGCGCGCCCAGGTCCTTCTCGACCCACTCCTCGTAGGGGACGTCGACGTACCGGACGGGCCGCCCGAGTACCTCGGAGAACTCCGCGGCGATCGCGTTCATGTCCCGGGAGGCCGCCCCCGTCAGCTCGTGGACCCGCCCGATGTGCGGCGCCGGATCCGCGAGGATCGCCGCGACCGCCTCCCCGACGTCACGCCCCAGGACGGGCGAGGTGCGGCCGGAGCCGAAGGGCAGCCGGATCGTGCCGTCCCGGGTGATGGACCCGAACCCGGCCCCCAGGAGGAGCGGGTTCTCCATGAAGACGGTCGGCCGGACGTGGGTGACGGGGACCCCGGACCAGTTCAAGGTCTGCTCCACCAGCCACTGCTGCCGGTGCTGCCGGGAGTCGGAGCCGCCGGTGAGGTCCATCTGGGAGACCGTCATCTGCGACATGTTGACCAGCACGTCGAGCCGGCCGTGGTCCCGGGCGACGGCCGTGGCGACCAGCGCCGCCTGCAGGTACTGCGCCGACACGCTCATGCCGAAGTACATCCGCGTGCAGTCGCGCACCGCCTCGGCCACGTCCGCGGTGCTGGTCAGGTCCCCGACGAACACCTCGGCCCCGATCGCCCGCAGCGCCTCGGCCCGGTCGTCCTCGCGGCGGACGAACGCGCGCACGGGGAACCCGCGGTCGCGCAGGACCTCGACCGCGCTGCGGCCGACGCCTCCCACGTTCCCCGCGGCACCGGTCACGAGAATCCTCGGCTTGCCGGGCATCGCCTTCTCCTCTTCCGTGGGGGTGCGGAACCCACAGGATCGCAGCCGCACCCGGCGCCGGGCGGCAACGACGGGCACGGGAGTGTCCCGGCCCGGGGGCCGGGGGCCCGAGGCACGATCCCACAGGCGGGGTCCGGTCGGCGGGGTTCCACAGACAGGTGACCGCACATTCGTGCGAATTGCCGATTGGCAGAAGACCCCTCGACGCGGTCTCCTGTACGCATGGCCCAGAACCCGATCATCCGTTTCACCACCGAACTGATGCGCCTCACCGACGACCTCGACCAGGCGACCGCCGCCGAGTTCGTGCAACGCGTCTACGCCGCCGGCCGCGAGGACGGCGCGGCCGAGGCCGCGGACGGGGCGCCGGGAGCGCGGTGAACCGCCGGTGGCCGACCGCCCCATCCGTTCACATACACAAACTCGCGCCACGTATATGTACTTCGCCGTGAACGCCGTGCAACCCTTGCCTCGCCTCTTCGTGATCCGTCCCCCCACTCGAAACGGCGGGCACCCATGAGCATGTCCCGGCGACACCTGCTGACCACCGCGGCCGGAGCCGCGGCCGCGACGACCGTTCCCGCACCCTCCGCGCAGGCCGCTCCCCCGGTCCGGGCCACCGATCCGGCCGACACCCTGCAGACCCTGCGCACGGCGGCGGACTACGCCGTGACCAAGCTGCGGGCGGTGGCCCCCGGCGTCACGTCGTTCCCCGTCATCACGAAGTTCGAGAAGTGGACCTACGCCGACAGCGGCGACTGGGTCGGCGGCTTCTGGCCGGGCACACTGTGGATGGCGTGGCTGCACAGCGGCGACACCCGGTTCCGCTCCCTCGCCCTCGCCGCGGCCGACCGGCTCGCCCCGCGCCGCACCGACACCACCACCCACGACCTGGGCTTCCTCTTCTACCCCTCGTGGGTGACCGCCTGGCGGCTCACCGGCGACGCCAAGTGGCGGGACGGGGCGGTCCAGGCGGCGTCCTCGCTCGTCAAGCGGTACAACAGCGCGGGGCGGTTCATCCGGGCCTGGGGCGCGCTGAACGACACGGCCAACGCGGGCCGCGTCATCATGGACACGATGATGAACCTCGACCTGCTGGCCTTCGCGAGCGAGCAGACCCGGGACCCCCGCTACCTCGACGCCGCCACCGCCCACGCGCGCACCGCGCAGCGCCACTTCCCCCGCGCGGACGGCTCCACCCCGCACGTCTACGACTTCGACCCGGCCACCGGCGCCCCCATCGGCCCCAACACGGTCCAGGGCTACAGCCCCGCCTCCTGCTGGTCCCGCGGCCAGGCCTGGGGCGTCTACGGCTTCACCACGATGCACCGGCGCACCGGCGACCCTGAGTTCCTCACCACGGCGACGAAGCTGGCGGACTACGCGCTCGGCGCCCTCACCCCCGACAACGTGCCCGTCTGGGACTTCCTCGCGCCCCAGCAGCCGTACGACGTCAAGGACTCCTCCGCCGGCGCCGTCCTGGCCTGCGGCCTGCTCGACCTCTCCGCCGCCACCGCCCGCCCCGCCTACCGCGAGGCCGCCCTGCGCATCCTCACCGCCCTCGCCACCACCTGCCTCACCACCCGGTCCACCCGCGCCCAGGCCGTTCTCGCCCGCGCCACCCGCAACCGCCCCGCCGAGGACGGCATCGAGGTCTCGGTCCCCTACGGCGACTACTACCTCCTGGAGGGCATCCTCCGCGTCCTGCGCCCTGACGACGTCGACCGCGCGATCGACCTCTCCTCGGTCTGACGCCCGGCGGGGACCCTGGTCAGCGGCAGCGTGAGGACGTCCCGTCGCACGGCGACTCCAGGGCGGCGGTGCCGATCACGGTGTCCCTCCCCGAGGGCCCGAGTCCGGCACCGCCGCCGGTACGAATGCGCCGACTCGGCCCGGGCACGCCCGGGCGCCGCCACAATGCCGGGCATGCGTACTCACCTCACAGCCGCCGTCCTCACCGGCGCCGCCCTCCTGCTCGCGCTCACCGCGTGCACGTCCGGCGGCGGCGACAGCGGCACTCCCGCGGACAGTCCCGCACCCGCCCCCACCCCGACGACCTCCCCCACGGCCGCCGGCTCCCCGGTGCCCGACATCGCCGACCTGATGCCGGACGAGCCCACCGGCGCCCGACGCACCGCGCTGCTGGCCGCGTTGAAGGCGATCGACCCGGCGTTCGCCAAGGACGCGGACCAGGCGATCGCGAACGCCCGCGAGCAGTGCGCGACCATCAGCGGCGGGGGCAACGCGGTGGATTCGGCCCGGTCCCGCTTCGGCAGCGGCGGCCACCAGGTCACCGAGGACCAGGCCGAGGCCATCAACGAGGCGCTGCGCAAGACCCTCTGCACCTCCTGAGCCCAGGCACGGCCGGCGGCTCCCCCGGGTGCGCCGGGGGGCCGCCCACCGCGCGCCGGTCAGCGGTCGCCGCCCTCCCAGCCCTGCGAAGTACCCGCGGGCAGTTCCTTGTTGCGGCCCAGAGCCTTGCGCCACGCGGTCCGGGACGCGAAGCCGAGTCCGACCAGCCAGGCCAGGGAGAAGGGCAGCGCCCAGACGGTCTGGATCGACACTCCCCTGCTCAGGGTGACGACGATGCCCGCGATACTCGACAGTGCCATGACACTGATCACGGTGGCGGCAAGGGTCCAGGGAACGGATTTCATGCCGCGCACCCTAGCCAGCCCGCCGGCGGTGTCGACCACGAGGGTGCGGCCGGCGTCCACCGTCGGCACGCCGGTGCCCCACCCGGGTGAACTCCCCTGCCTCCGGCCGGCTTCCCCCGTGCCGAGCCGGGACGCGCGGATGGAGCAGGTCAGGCCGCGTCTCAGTGAGGGGGGCCGGCTTCGGCCACGGCGTCGTCCGACCCCGCGTCGCAGGGCCGGGACGTGCGGGAATTCCCAAGGGAAGGCAAACTTCTTCGCACGCCTGACGAGTGTTCACGTCCAGGCTGCCATCCGGACAGAAGCGGTCCGGGTGACGTCTGTTGCCTCAAACATCAATGATGCGCATGATTCCTCATCCGAAGGCCCGCTGGAGGGCCGCGGTGGCGATCGCCGCGGCCCTCACAGTGATCGGCCTCGCAGGGGCAGACGTCGTGGGCGGACCGGCGTCGGCGGCCACCAACGGCCAGAGCTACTCCGCCGCCTGCCCGGCGGCGGACGTCGTGGCCCCTGCCCTGGACAGCAACCTGATCAGCAACCCCGGCGCCGAGGACTGGACCGCGGTCACCGAACTCGGCGCACCGGACGGCGACACGCAGTACGTGCCCGACTGCTGGGAGGCCTCCTCCCCCATGAAGGCACCGGGGGCCGTCCTCGCGTCCTTGTCGTCGTCGGTCCCCGGCCAGACCGGTAGCCGCACCTTCTACGGCGGCTACGACTACGACTCTCCGCAGGTCTCGATCGTGGGCGTCACCACCACGGCCTCCCAACTGATCGACGTCGGCTCGCTGGACGCGGGCGGCAAGTCGTTCACGCTGACCGGCGCGATCGGCGGCTACACGACGCAGACCGACTACGCGACCGTCACCGCCGCGTTCCAGGACGCCAAGGGCAGCGCCCTCGGCTCCGCGGCCATCGGCCCGGTCAACGCCGCACAGCGCGGCAACGTCACCAGCCTCGTCCCGGAGGCAATGGCCGGCACCGTCCCGGCCGGCACCGAGAAGATCCTGGTCACGGTGGCGTCGACCGGCGTCAGTTCCGGTTACGGCATCGACGGCCGCGCCGACAACCTGAACCTGACGATCGCCGCGGACGGCACCGGCCAGAACTGGGCCGCCCCCTGCCCGGCCGCCGACAAGGTCACCCCCGCCCTCGACACCAACCTGATCGCCAACCCCGGAGCCGAGGACTGGACGGCCGCGACCGCGCTCGGCGCCCCGCTGGGCGACGACCAGACGGTCGCCGACTGCTGGACCAGCGCCTCTCCGCTGAACGCCCCCGACGGCACCCAGGAGTCGAGGACCTCGACCTACCCGGGCGTGACCGGCGGCCGGGTCTTCTACGGCGGCACCAACCCCGGCACGGTCCAGGTCGCGGGCGTGGTCACCACGGGCACCCAGCTCATCGACGTCGGCGCGCTGGACGCCGACGACAAGCCGTTCAAGCTGACGGGCGACGTGGGCGGCTTCTCGACGGAGACCGACTACGCGCAGGTGGTCGCCACGTTCGAGGGCGCCGACGGCGCGAGCCTCGGCACGGCCGGCATCGGCCCGGCCACCGCGGCCCAGCGCGGCAATGCCTCGGGACTGCTGCCGGACGGCACGTACGGCACGATCCCGGCCGGCACCGAGAAGATCCGCGTCACGATCATCACGGTGGCCGTCAGCAGCGGCGCCAACAGCGACGGCACCGCCGACAACCTGAACCTGACCATCGGCCAGAAGGCGGTCGGCCAGAACTGGGCCGCCCCCTGCCCGGCCGCCGACAAGGTCACCCCCGCCCTCGACACCAACCTGATCGCCAACCCCGGAGCCGAGGACTGGACGGCCGCGACCGCGCTCGGCGCCCCGCTGGGCGACGACCAGACGGTCGCCGACTGCTGGACCAGCGCCTCCCCGCTGAACCCGCCGGACGGCACCCAGGAGTCGAGGACCTCGACCTACCCCGGCGTGACCGGCAGCCGGGTCTTCTACGGCGGCACCAACCCCAGCACCGTCTCCATCCCGGGCATCACCACCACCGGCACCCAGTCGATCGACGTCGCCGCGCTCGGCACCGGCGGCCGGCCGTTCCGGCTCTCCGGCGACCTCGGCGGCTACGCGACGCAGAGCGACTACGCGACCGTCACCGCCACGTTCCAGGACGCCAAGGGCACCACCCTCGGCTCCGGCGTCATCGGCCCGGTCACCTCCGCCCAGCGCAACAACGTCTCCAGCCTGATCCACCAGGCCTGGTACGGCACGATCCCGGTCCGCACCGAGAAGATCGTCGTCACGGTCGCCACGGTGGGCGTCAGCAGCGGCGCCAACAGCGACGGCACCGCCGACAACCTGAACCTCACCATCGGGTCCAGCGCGACACCGCCGGGCCCGATCCTCCAGACGATGCCCTACTCCGCGGTGGGCGACGTCCCCGGCACCCATGTCGCCCCCGGCACCGGCGCCGTCGTCCCCAACGTCACTCCGGGCTCCCTGTTCCGTCCGGCGGGCGTGTCCGCGGACGGCGACTCCCTGTACGTGTCGAACACCGGCGACAACGTCGTGGCGGAGCTGCGCAACGGCGGCACCACGATCGTCGCGGGCTCCCTGGAGGGCTACGGCGAGAACGGCGACCACCACCGGGCCGACGAGGCGACGCTGTACCAGCCCGGCGGCACCGCGGTGGAGTCCGACGGCGACCTCCTCATCGCGGACACCGGCGACAACGTGGTCCGCGAGGTCACCGCGGACGACGGCGAGATCGACCGCTTCGCCGGCAACAACACGGCGGGCAGCGCGCTGGGCGCCAACGCCCGGGCGTCCCAGCTGAACGGCCCCACCGCGGTGGCGGTCGACGCGGCGGACGACGTCTTCATCGCCGACACACACAACAACCGGGTGCTCGAGGTGTCCCCCAAGCGGAACATCGTCCAGGTCATCGGGACCGGCGAGGCCGGGTACGCCGGTGACGGCCGGGCCGCCGCCGACGCGCGCCTGAACCAGCCGACCGGGCTCGCGGTGGACGTACAGGGCAACCTCTACATCGCCGACTCGGCCAACAACGTGGTCCGCCGGGTGGACGCCGGGACCCGGGTCATCACCACCGTGGCGGGCGACCACGCCGCCGGCCAGGCGCACGACGGCCTCGGCGGCTTCTCCGGCGACGGCGGCCCGGCGACCTCGGCACGGCTGAACGACCCGCAGGGCGTCGCCGTGGACGGCGCGGGAGACCTGTTCGTCGCGGACACCTTCAACCACGCGATCCGCCGGATCACCCCGGACGGGACCATCACCACCGTGGTGAACTCCGCGGCCGCCCCGGGCGGGGAGAGCAGTGGCGCGGCACCGTCCGCCTCGAAGCTCAACACCCCGTACGCGGTCACGGTCGACCGTTCCACGGACCTCCTGTACGTCGCCGACACGCGCAACAGCGCGATAGCGCAGGTACTCGGTGTCGCCCGGTCCGGCGACACCGCGGGCCCGGTGGCCCCCAGCCAGTCCTGACGCGGCCCACGAAACGAAGAAGAGAGACGATGAGCACCACCGCTTCATCCCGCTCGATCATGTCCCGCCGCCGATTCGTCACCGGCGCGGCGGCCCTCGCGGGCGCCGCCGGCGTGGCCGGCGTACTGCCGGAGAACCTGGCCCGGGCGGCGACCGCCGCCCCGGCCAAGGGGACCCTCTCCCAGATCAAGCACGTCGTGTACGTGATGATGGAGAACCGGTCGTTCGACCACTACTTCGGCACCTACCCCGGCGCCCGCGGGTTCAGCGACCCGACCGCCGTCACGCTGCCGAACGGCAACTCGGTCTTCCAGCAGCCCGACCCGGCCAACCCCGACGGCTACCTGGAGCCGTTCCACATGTCCACCCTCACCACCGGTGCCGCCGCCATCCCGTCGCTGTCCCACGACTGGCGGGACCAGCACGCCTCGTGGAACCAGGGTGCGATGGACGGCTGGCTGACCACCCACATCGCCTCGGACGGCGCGGTCAACGGCTCGTACACCATGGGCTACTTCACCCGGGAGGACATCCCCTTCCACTGGGCGCTCGCCGAGTCGTTCACCCTGCTGGACAACTACCACTGCTCGATCCTGGGCCCGACGGACCCCAACCGGCTGGTGTGGATGTCCGGCACCAACGACCCGGAGGGCCGGTTCGGCGGTCCCGTGCTGGAGACCGTCACGCCCAACCCGCTGACCCACCCGTCGGCGGCGGAGATCCTGCACGACGCGGGGTACAGCGTGAAGACCTACTTCTCCGGCGCGACCAGCGGGTTCAACGTGTTCTCCTGGTTCGCCAACTTCCAGGACAGGACGAAGCTGCCCGTCGACCTGTACAACTCGGTCATGACCGGCGGCACGCTGTACGGCGACGGCACGCCCGGCATGATCGGCAACGCGGTCAGCCCGACCCCTGCGGCCGACCCGGCGCTGGCGTTCGAGGAGGACTGCGCCAACGGCGTGCTCCCGGACGTCTCCTGGCTGTTCATGCCGAGCGAGGCCGACGAGCACCCGCCGAACCTCCCCGCGGCCGGGGCGCAGTACCTCGCGTCCAAGCTGGAGGCGCTCGCCTCCAACGAGGAGTTGTGGAACTCGACCGTGTTCGTGCTGAACTACGACGAGAACGACGGGTTCTTCGACCACGTCCCGCCGCCGGTCCCGCACCCCGACAAGTACCCCGAGGAGTTCGTGCACCTGCCCTCCCCGAAGGGCACCCCGGGCGGCGGCCTGCCGGTCGGCGCCGGGTTCCGGGTGCCGTGCGTCATCGTGTCCCCGTGGACCGTGGGCGGCCGGATCTTCTCCGGGGTCACCGACCACACCTCAGGACTGCAGTTCATCGAGGCGATCACCGCCGCCGGCGGCCTGTCCGGCCGCGGACCCGTCACCTTCACGCCGATCAGCAAGTGGCGGCGCAGGACCTTCGGCGACTTCACCGGGGCCCTGCACCTGCACGAGAGCAAGCCGGCCCCGAGCAACCCGCAGTTCGAGGTCGACACCGCGGCCGCCAACCTGGCCGCACAGACCACGGCCGCGAAGCTGCCCATGCCGTCCCGCCCGGGCGGCACGCAGACCCTGCCGGGGCAGGAACAGCAGAACTGAACGCCACCGGCCCGGAGCGGGACGACGTGACGTAGCGGCAGCAATGCGCCCCGTCACCCTCAGAGGTGGCGGGGCGCTTGCGTCCTGTCGCCTTGCCGTAGGAGCCCCGGGCGGCCGGGCGGAAGGCGACGACGAGAACGTCGAAGCACATGCCGCCCGGCCACCCGCGCATCGTCGTCGCCCCGCGCTGCGGCTGCCGTCGGCACCCCACCTGTGCGCGGCAGCGGCTTCCGCTCGCCCCGCCGGCGCCACACCCGCGGCGGCCTCGTGCACCGCGCCGACCGCGAAGCGCCACGGGAGCCAGACGGCGAGAGGCCCCACCGATCTTCGGCAGGCGGTGGGGACCTTCCGCCGCTCAGCAAGGAGGGCTCCGCTCGGGGGGGGTGAGCGGAGCCCTCGCAGGTTCCACCCGGGGGGGGTGAGCAGAGCCCGCACTACAACAGTAACTCTCCGACGCGCGTCTGCCCCCGCGCCGGGCGCCGCCACTGGGGTGAGCTGCCCCGCCCCGCGAGTTCCTGGTGCCACGGGACGGGGCCGCAGGTCCACGATGCGACCGCTACTGCCCCGGGTCGTCCTGGGCAGGTGGGGTACCGCGTGATCGTCTGCCGGCCGGCGGACACCGTCTGCTGAGTGAGCACGAGCAGGGAGCATGGGCGTCGTCCGACGAGGATGCGTGGTGCAGCCGGGTCGGCCTGGTCGGCCTGGCCGGCCAACGGGCATCCCGAAAAGCCACCAGCCGCAGCCCTGCCCGGGATTGGAGCCCCTGGCCCAAACCCCCTTGACCCTCGTCCCGTTGCGTAGGTGCGCCTCGCGCAAGTGCTTGGTCGTGTCGCCCCCGTGTCGCCGACTCCCCGCGACGAACGGCCCAGTTGGGAGGGGGCAGGGCGGATCGGGGTGATGCGTGGAGCAGGCCCCGCCACGCCGTTGTGGGGGGGCCGACTCACGCCGGGGCTCCACCGAGGGAGGGCGCAGCCCCATGGCAACGAGCCTGCGTGAAGGAGGAGATGCCCGCATCCCGGTGGACGCCGCTCGGGTGAGACCCGGCGACAGGGCAGTTGAACACGATCGCCCGCGCTTCGGTCCGGCAGCGGGGTCAACGGACGATCGCCGCGGCGCTGACGCGCCCGCACGCGGCCTCAGTTGGGGGCTTGGCGCAGGCCGGCTGGATTGCCGACCTGCCGCCCAGGGTGGGGCGGGTGGGACTCGAACCCACGACCGACGGATTATGAGTCCGCTGCTCTAACCGGCTGAGCTACCGCCCCGTACGGCGCGCCTTCACGTGTCGTGCACGCCGTCTGCCGCAGCATAGCTGCTCATACGATCTGTCGCCCTCGCGGGTCACAGACGCACCACCTGGGAGACCTCGATCACCCGCCGATCGGTTCCCGCACACGAAAAAGGACCCCCGAAGGAGTCCTTGATCAGCGCTCCCCCGACTGGACTCGAACCAGTAACCTGCCGGTTAACAGCCGGCTGCTCTGCCAATTGAGCTACAGGGGAAAGACTTGCGCGAGCTCCCCCGACTGGACTCGAACCAGTAACCTGCCGGTTAACAGCCGGCTGCTCTGCCAATTGAGCTACAGGGGATCGCTCCGCTTGCACCGAATGCACCCGTTTCCGGCATCCCGGACGGCGTGCGCTCGCTGCGACACATACATTAGCGCAAGGTGGGGGGTGCTCCGCCAACCGGTAACGCCGTGGTTGTCCGCAGGCCACAGCGGGTAGGCGCGGAACACAGCCCCCGAGGTCCGAGGAGAGGGTGGAGCCATGCGCTACCGACTGACGTTCATCAGCGGGGTCGCCGTCGGGTACGTGCTCGGGGCGCGGGCCGGCCGCGAGCGCTACGAGCAGTTGCGCAAGAGTGCGCAGCGGATCGCCCAGAACCCCGCGGTGCGCAACACCGTGGAGACAGCGGGCCAGACCGGGCGGGAGGCGGCCGTGAAGGCCGTGGACGCGGTGTCGGCCAAGGTCGGTGACCGGCTGCCGCCCGCGGTGGCCGACCGGGTGCGCCGGCTGCGCGCGGGCAACGGCAAGGCCCAGGACGACTGGGGCACCAGCAACACCTGACCGCACGGGACGACCGGCTCCGCCCGGTTGTCCTGTGTGCGGGGCAAGTACGGCATGATGCGACGCATGGGGATTGTGGCGGGGATCGACAGCTCGAGCGCCGGCACGACCGTGGTCGTGTGCGACGCGGACAGCGGGGCCGTGCTCCGGCAGAGCCATGCCCCGCATCCTGCGCAGGGGGCGGAGAGCGCCGGGGCGCTGACGGAGATCGACCCGGAGGCGTGGCTGCTGTCGCTCGGCGAGGCGGCCAAGAGCGGGATGCTGGAAAACGTTCAGGCGATCGGCGTGTCGGGCCAGCAGCACGGCCTGCTGCCACTGGACGCCGGCGGCGTGCTGGTGCGGCCCGCGCTGCTGCGGAACGACAAGCGGGCGCAGATACAGGCCGCCGACCTCACCGAGGAACTGGGCGGCCAGGCCGGCTGGGCGGAGGCGGTCGGGGCGGTGCCGCAGGCGGCGTACCCGGTGGCGAAGCTGCGCTGGATGGCGCAGCACGAGCCGGCCGCGGCCCAGCGCACCGCCGAGGTGCTGCTCCCCCACGACTGGCTGGTCTGGCAGCTGATGGGCCGGCCGCAGCGGCGGACGACCGACCGCGGCGAGGCCTCCGGCACCGGCTACTGGTCGGCGGCGACCGGCCGGTACCGCACCGACATCGTGGAGCGGGCGCTCGGTCACCAGGTGGCGCTGCCCGAGGTGCTGGCGCCCGCCCAGCCCGCCGGGCGCACCCCTGAGGGGCTGCTGATCTCGGCCGGCACCGGGGACAACATGGCGGCCGCGCTCGGGCTGGGTGTCGGGCCGGGCGACGCGGTGGTGTCGCTGGGCGCCGCCGGCACCGTCTTCGCGGTGCACCACCAGGCGCTGAACGACCCGTCCGGCACCATCACCTCCTTCGCGGACGCCACCGGACGCCATCTGCCGATGCTGCACACCCGCAACGCCGTGCGGGTGCTGCGCGGCACCGCCGATCTGCTGGGCACCGACCTGGCGGGGCTGTCGGAGCTGGCGCTGCGCTCGACCCCCGGGTCCTACGGGCTGGTGCTGCTCCCCTACCTGGAGGGCGAGCGCACCCCCGACCTGCCGCACACCGCGGGCACCCTCACCGGGCTGCGGCGCGAGAGCATGAAGCCGGAGCACCTGGCGCGGGCGGCCTTCGAGGGCATGCTGTGCGGGCTCGCGGACGCGCTCGACGTGCTGCGCGGGCGCGGTGTCGAGGTGCGCCGGATCTTCCTGCTGGGTCCCGCGGGTGATCTTCCCGCGGTGCGCTCGATGGCCCCGGCGCTGCTGGGCGCGCAGATCGTCATCCCGCCGCCGGCGGAGTACGCGGCGCTGGGCGCGGCGCGGCAGGCGGCCTGGGCGCTGGCGGTGGCGGAGGGCAAGGGCTCGCCCGAGCAGCCCCCGTACTGGCGGCAGGCGGAGTACGCGGTCGTCGACGCGGGGCCGGAGGACGGGGCGGTCGGGCACTCGGTGCGGCAGCAGTTCGTCGCGGTGCGTGAGCAGACGCATCCGGGGGCGTTCGGGGGCTGACCCCGGCGTTCGCGCCTGCGTCAGAGTCTGTCCGGGTGTGAGGAATGCCCTGGTAAATCGGGTGCCTCCGGCAACCTTCGGACTATAGGGTCAGCGGTCGTGCTGATCCGACTCCTCCGCTCCCACCTGGGCCCGTACCGGCGTTCCATAGCCGTGCTCGTGGTCCTCCAGCTCGTGGCGACCATCGCCATGCTCTACTTGCCCACGCTCAACGCCGACATCATCGACAACGGCGTCGTGAAGGGGGACACGGGCTACATCCTGCAGCTCGGCGGCATCATGGTCGCCGTCACCCTCGCGCAGCTCGGCTGCTCCGTCGGCGCCACCTACTTCGGCGCCCGTACGTCCATGGCCGTGGGCCGGGACATCCGCGCCTCGGTCTTCGACCGGGTGCAGCGCTTCTCCGCACGCGAGGTCGGACAGTTCGGCGCCCCGTCGCTGATCACCCGCTCGACCAACGACGTGCAGCAGGTCCAGATGCTGGTGCTGATGACCTTCACGCTGATGGTCACGGCGCCGATCATGTGCTTCGGCGGCATCATCATGGCGCTCGGCCAGGACGTGCCGCTGTCCTCCCTGCTGCTCGCGGTCGTGCCGGTGCTCGCGGTGCTGATCGTGCTGCTCGTTAGGACACTGCGCCCGCTGTTCCGCTCGATGCAGCAGCGGCTGGACACGGTCAACCGCGTGCTGCGCGAGCAGATCACCGGCATCCGGGTCATCCGGGCCTTCGTCAAGGACGACTTCGAGCAGCAGCGCTTCGGCAAGGCCAACGACGAGCTGACCGACGTCTCGCTGCGCGCGGGGCGGACGATGACGCTGATGTTCCCCGTCGCGATGGCGGTGGTGAACCTCACCAGCGTCGCCGTCCTGTGGTTCGGCGCGCACCGCATCGACAGCGGGGGCATGCAGATCGGCGCGCTCACCGCCTTCATCAGCTATCTGATGCAGATCCTCATGTCGATCATGATGGCGACCTTCATGGTGATGATGGTGCCCCGCGCGGAGGTCTGCGCCGAGCGCATCGAGGACGTGCTGAGCACCGAGACCAGCGTCGTGCCGCCCGAGCAGCCCGTGCGGCTGCCGGTGCGCCGCGGCGAGCTGGAGCTGCGCGCCGCGGACTTCAAGTACCCGGGTGCCGAGGCCGAGGTGCTGCACGCCGTCGACCTGATCGCCCGGCCCGGTGAGACCACCGCCGTCATCGGCTCCACCGGCAGCGGCAAGAGCACCCTGCTGGGCTTGGTGCCGCGGCTGTTCGACGCCACGGGCGGCCAGGTGCTGATCGACGGGGTCGACGTCCGCGAACTGGACCCGGTGGACCTCGCCGAGACCGTCGCCCTCGTCCCGCAGAAGCCGTACCTCTTCTCCGGCACCGTCGCCTCCAACCTCCGCTACGGCAATCCGGAGGCCACCGACGAGGAGCTGTGGCAGGCCCTGGAGACCGCGCAGGCGCGGGACTTCGTGGAGCGGCTGGCCGAGGACGGCTCCGGGCTCGACGCCCCCATCGCGCAGGGCGGCACCAACGTCTCCGGCGGACAGCGGCAGCGCCTGGCGATCGCCAGGGCCCTGGTCCGCAAACCGCGCCTCTACCTCTTCGACGACTCCTTCTCGGCGCTGGACTACGCCACCGACGCCGCCCTGCGGCGCGCGCTGGCCCGGCAGACCGCGCAGGCCACGGTCGTGATTGTCGCCCAGCGGGTCAGCACCATCCGCGACGCCGACCGCATCGTCGTCCTCGACGAGGGCCGGGTCGTGGGGACCGGCACCCATCACGAGCTGATGGACGGCAATCCGACGTACCGGGAGATCGTGCTCTCCCAGCTCACCGAGAAGGAGGCCGCGTGAGCGTCCCCACCCCCCGCCGGGGGCCGCTGCCGGCGGGACCGATGCGCTTCATGGGCGGCCAGCCCACCGAGCGGTCCATGGACTTCAAGGGCTCGGGCAAACGCCTGCTGGGGCTGATGCGCCCCGAACGCACCCTGCTGTACGCGATGCTGGCGTGCACGATGCTGGGTGTCGGCCTCAACGTCGTCGGCCCGCGCATCCTGGGCCGTGCCACCGACCTGATCTTCGCGGGCGTGATCGGCCGGTCCATACCCGCCGGCACGGACAAGGCCACGGCCATCGCGCACCTGCGGCAGGAGGGCAACGACACCGTCGCCGACCTGCTGCAGTCCATCGACTTCACCCCCGGGCACGGCATCGACTTCGGCGCGGTGGGCCATGTGCTGCTGATCGCGGTCGCGGTCTACGCCACCGCCGCGGTCTTCGCGATCGTCCAGGGCCGGCTGGCCACCCGGATCATCCAGCGCTCGATCTACCGGCTGCGCCGCGACGTCGAGGCGAAGCTGGCCCGGCTGCCGCTGTCGTACTTCGACCAGCAGCCGCGCGGCGAGGTGCTGAGCCGGGCCACCAACGACATCGACAACATCGGCCAGACGATGCAGCAGACGCTGGGCCAGATCATCTTCGCGCTGCTCTCGATCGTGGGCGTGCTCGCGATGATGTTCTCCATCTCCTGGCTGCTGGCGCTGGTGGCACTGGTCACGGTGCCGCTGTCGGTGGTCGTCGCCACCGCCGTCGGCAAGCGCGCGCAGCCCCAGTTCGTCGCGCAGTGGCGCACCACGGGCAAGCTCAACGCCCACATCGAGGAGATGTACACCGGGCACACCCTGGTGAAGGTCTTCGGCCGCCAGGAGGAGTCGGCGCAGGCGTTCCGCGAGCAGAACGAGGCGCTCTACGAGTCGGGGTTCCGGGCGCAGTTCATCTCCGGCATCATCCAGCCCGCGATGATGTTCATCGGCAACATCAACTACATCCTCGTGGCGGTCGTCGGCGGTCTGCGGGTCGCCAGCGGCGCGCTGTCCATCGGTGACGTGCAGGCGTTCGTCCAGTACTCCCGGCAGTTCAGCCAGCCGCTGACCCAGGTGGCGAGCATGTCCAACCTGGTGCAGTCCGGCGTGGCGTCGGCCGAGCGGGTCTTCGAACTCCTCGACGCGCAGGAGCAGAGCGCGGAGCCGAAGACGCTCAGCCTGCGCAAGGACCTGCGCGGCGAGGTCCGCTTCGAGGACGTCGCCTTCCGGTACGAGCCCGACAAGCCCCTCATCGACGACCTGTCGCTGGCCGTCGAGCCCGGCCACACCGTGGCCATCGTCGGCCCCACGGGGGCGGGCAAGACCACCCTGGTCAACCTGCTGATGCGGTTCTACGAGGTCACCGGCGGCCGGATCACGCTCGACGGCACCGACATCGCCACCATCTCCCGGGAGGAGCTGCGGTCCGGGATCGGCATGGTGCTCCAGGACACCTGGCTGTTCGGCGGCACGATCGCGGAGAACATCGCGTACGGCACCGACGGCAGCACCCGCGAGCAGATCGAGGAGGCCGCGCGCGCCGCGCACGCCGACCGCTTCATCCGCACCCTCCCGGACGGCTACGACACCGTCATCGACGACGAGGGCACAGGCGTCAGCGCCGGCGAGAAGCAGTTGATCACCATCGCGCGGGCGTTCCTGTCCGATCCGGTCATCCTCGTCCTCGACGAGGCGACCAGCTCGGTCGACACCCGCACCGAGGTGCTGATCCAGCGGGCCATGGCCCGGCTCAGCCACGGTCGCACCAGCTTCGTGATCGCCCACCGGCTCTCCACGATCCGCGACGCGGACGTCATCCTCGTCATGGAGGACGGCGACATCGTCGAACAGGGCACCCACGAGGAGCTGTTGCTCAAGGACGGCGCCTACGCGCGCCTGTACGCGGCGCAGTTCGCCCAGGCGGTCGCCGAGGTCGACTGACCGCGACGCGACGGCAGCACCAGGACCCCCGGCGAAGCGCTCCGCCGGGGGTCCTGCCGTCGCGTCAGGGGGCCGCGATCAGTCCAGATAGCCGCGGAGCTGATCGGCGAAGGCGTGGTCGCGGAGCTTGTTGAGGGTCTTGGACTCTATCTGCCGGATGCGCTCGCGGGTGACCCCGAAGATGCGGCCGATCTCCTCCAGGGTGCGCGGGCGTCCGTCGGCGAGGCCGTAGCGGAGCTGGACGACCTTGCGCTCGCGCTCGCCGAGCGTGGACAGGACGGCCTCCAGGTGCTCGCGCAGCAGCAGGAAGGCGGCGGACTCCACGGGCGAGGCGGCGTCGCCGTCCTCGATGAGGTCGCCGAGGGCGACGTCGTCCTCCTCGCCCACCGGGGCGTGCAGGGAGACGGGCTCCTGGGCGAGCCGCAGCACCTCGCCGACGCGCTCGGGCGGGATGTCGAGGTGCGCCGCGACCTCGTCGTGGCTGGGCTCGTAGCCGCGTTCCTGCAGCAGCCGGCGCTGGACGCGGACGACGCGGTTGATGAGCTCCACGACGTGCACCGGGACGCGGATGGTGCGGGCCTGGTCGGCCAGGGCGCGGCTCATGGCCTGGCGGATCCACCAGGTGGCGTAGGTGGAGAACTTGTAGCCGCGGGCGTAGTCGAACTTCTCCACGGCGCGGATCAACCCGAGATTGCCCTCCTGCACCAGGTCGAGCATGGTCAGGCCGCGGCCGACGTAGCGCTTGGCGACGGAGACCACCAGGCGGAGGTTGGCCTCGATGAGCCGGCGCTTGGCCATCCGGCCGAGCACGACCAGGCGGTCCAGGTCCACGGCGAGCCGCGAGTCGAGGTCCGGGGTGCTGCTCAGCTTCTCCTCGGCGAACAGGCCGGCCTCGACGCGGCGGGCGAGTTCGACCTCCTCGACGGCGGTGAGCAGGGGTATCCGGCCGATCTCCCGCAGGTACTGCCGGAACAGGTCGGCGGACGGTCCCGCCACTTCCTCCCTGAACGGCCGTACCGGGCCCGGATCGTCGGCTTCCACGTCCGGGTCGAGGTCGGTCTCGGGGTCCGGCTCCAGAGCCGCGTCCGGGGCGGGGGCGGCGTCCGGGTCGGCATCCGGGTCCGTCCCGGCGCCGGCCGCCGCCTCCGCCCCGGGCGCGGCGGCCGCTTCCGGGTGCAGGGCGGCGGGCTGCTGCTCGGGGACCCGTTCCAGCAGGTCGTCCGTCACGAGGGACGGGGGCGTCAGGGTCGGGATCTGCACGGGAGCGACCTCCACGGTGAGCGCAACCACGGGCTCGGAGGCGCGCGACAGCGGAACGGTTGCGGCGCCCTCGCCGCGGCCCGTCCGGGAGTTCGCCGTCAGCGGTACTCCCTGGGCGCCGGCGTCGGCGCCTCCCGGAATTCCGCGCTCCGAGGACTCTTGCACCGCCCCCCAGTGTGGCCTACGGCACACCGAGCCCACGAGGGTCGTGCGCCGCTTTTTCCGGCTGGTGTGACCGAGGGCGACACCGCGGTCACGCTCTCGCCGGGCGCGGAGGGGGCCTCACCGGCCGGGTCATCCGGCCTCGGTGAGGTCGGCGGCCTGTGCGGCGTCGGAGACCACGTCGAGCAGCCTGTGCAGTGCGGGCGAGGTGTCGTCGGGGCGCCACACCATCACCGTGGGGGCGAACTCGCCGGTCAGGGGGACGAAGACGACGCCGGTGCGCCGCAGGCTGCGGGCCGACCGCGGCAGACGCGTCACCCCGACGCCGGCGGCGACGAGCCCGAGGAGGCCCTGCGCGCTCACCGCCGTCTGAACGACGTCCGGGGTGAAACCGGCCGCGCGGAAGTGCTCGTCGAACGCACGGTGCCACGGCGCCCACGAACTGGGCGGCGTCATGACCCAGTGGTCGCCCGCCAGGTCCCGCAGGGCGAGTTCGGCGCGCCCGGCCAGCGGGTGGTCCTCCGGCAGGACGGCGCAGACGGGTTCGGTGACCAGGGTCCGGGACGCCAGGCCGTCGACCAGCGGAGGGCGGGTGAAGGCGACGTCGTACTGTCCGCCGGTCAGCCCCTGGACCAGCCGGGCGATCGAGGTCTCGTCCGTGGAAACGGTCACGGTGGGCAGATGCCGGCGCACGGCCCGCATCACCGTCGGCAGCAGATGGTTCGTCGTCGTGGCCAGGAACGCCAGACGGAGACTGCCGATGTCGCCGCGCAGGGCGCGGGCGACGACTTCCACCGCCTCGTCGGCGCGTTCCAGCACCGCGCGGGCCTCGGGGAGGAACAGCTCGCCGACGCCGGTGAGCCTCGTCCCGCGGGCGCCGCGTTCGAAGAGCTTCGCGCCGATCATGCGCTCCATCAACGTGATCTGCTGCGAAAGGGACTGCTGGCTGATCCGCACCCGGGCCGCGGCACGCGTGAAATTGGATTCCTCGGCAACGGCGACGAAGTACCTCAACTGCCGCAGATCAGGTGTCACAGGAACAGGCTACTGCTGCGACAGGAAGCCGGTGTTGGACGGTCGCGGCGGCCCGGAACCAGCATTGACCTCGGAAAACACCAAGCCGGAGGCACCAGCGACGGCACCACGGAAGGTCTGCGCATCATGACGGAACCACAGTTCATCACCACGCCTTTCGGCGCGAAGTCCACCGCGGCCGAGGTCCTGCGGGGCGTCGATCTGAGCGGATCACGCGCCGTCGTCACCGGCGCGGCGTCCGGAATCGGTGTCGAGACCGCCCGGGCACTCGCCGCCGCGGGAGCCGGGGTGACCCTGGCGGTCCGGAGCGTCGAGCAGGGTGAGCGGACCGCCGAGGACATCAGGGCCACCAGCGGCAACCGGCACGTCCGGGCCGCGCGCCTGGACCTCGCCGACCTGGATTCGGTCGCCGCGTTCACCGCCGCGTGGGACGGACCGCTGGACATCCTGGTGAACAACGCCGGAGTGTCGGCGCCGCCCGAGACCCGCACACCGGAGGGCTGGGAGCTGCAGTTCGCGACGAACCACCTCGGCCACTTCGCACTGACCACGTCCCTCCACCCGGCGCTCGCGGCGGCGGGCGGAGCCCGCGTGGTGTCCCTGAGCTCGAACGCGCACCTGCGGGCACCCGTCGACTTCGAGGACATCCACTTCCGCGGGCGCCCGTACGAGCGCTTCACCGCCTACGGCCAGTCCAAGACCGCCACGGCCCTGTTCGCGGTCGAGGCGAACCGCCTCTGGGCGGGTGAGCGCATCACGGTCAACGCGGTGCACCCCGGCGCGATCATGACCAACCTGGCACGGCACCTCACCGACGAGGACCTCGAGCACATGGCGGACTTCGAGTTCAAGACTCCGGAGCAGGGCGCCGCCACCTCCGTGCTCGCCGCCGCCTCGCCGCTGCTCGCCGGTGCCGGCGGCCGGTACTTCGAGGACTGCTCCCAAGCACGGCCCCACACGGTCGAGGCGCCGCTCAGCGGTGTCGCGGACCACGCCCTCGACCCCGCTGCCGCCGCCGAACTGTGGCGGGCGTCGCTCGGGATGCTCGCCTCGGCCGGCCGCCGCTGACCGGCGGCAGCGTGCCCGGCCGCGCTGTAGCCGGACCCCGGAAGGGTCCGGCTACAGCGCGGCCGCGCCCTGTTCGCGCAGGCGGTGGTCGTACTGCTGGAGGGCCCACAGTTCGCCGCCGATCGCCGCGAGCTGGTCCGGGTCGGCGCGCGGGCCCTGGGCGGTGAGCCGGGTGTGGTCGGCGTTGAGCTGGGCGAGGCGGCGGGCGACGGCCTGGCGGCGCACATCGACGAGGATCTTGCCCGCGTAGACCTCGGGGGTCTTGTGCTGGACGGGCTCCACGGCCAGTTCGGTGACCAGCGAGCGCACGGTGTCGTCCGGGGCGACGTCACGGACCCGGGACAGGAACTGCGCGTCGGCGGACTCGGCGCCGCCCGCCTCGGTGATGGCGCGGCGCACCGCGACGTAGGACGGGGCGGTGAACTCGTCCTCGCCGTAGGCGTCGAACGCCGGGGAGACCAACTCCGGATACTGGAGGGCGAGTTTGAGCAGCTCCCGCTCGACGCGCTGGGCCGGGCTGCGCATGTCCAGCCGCGGGCCGCGCGGACCCGCGGGCGCGGAGGGGCCCGGCGGGGCCGCCTCGGGCCGTACGGTGCGGGGGCCCGCGGGACCGGCCCCCGACTGACGGCGTTCGCGCTGCCAGCGGGCCAGTTGACTCACCCGTCGCACCACGAACTGGGTGTCGAGGATGCCCAGCATGCCGGCGAGCTGGACGGCGTACTCGTGCTGGATCGCGGAGTTCTTGATGCCCGCGACGATGGGCGCGCCGGCCTCCAGCGCGGAGGCGCGGCCCTCGGCGGTCTCCAGGTTGTAGCGGGCCACCGCCGAGCGCAGGGCGAACGCGAACAGCGGCGTGCGGGAGTCGACCAGCCGCTCCACGGCCGCATCGCCCTCGGCAAGCCGCAGGTCGCAGGGGTCCATGCCGCCGGGCGTGATCGCGATGGAGGTCTCGGCGGCGAACTTCTGGTCGTCCTCGAAGGCGCGCAGTGCGGCCTTCTGGCCGGCCGCGTCGCCGTCGAAGGTGAAGACCACCTCGGCGTTGGCGTTGTCCATCAGCAACCGGCGCAGGATCTTGATGTGGTCGCCGCCGAAGGAGGTGCCGCAGGTCGCGATGGCGGTGGTGACGCCGGCGAGGTGGCAGGCCATGACATCGGTGTAGCCCTCGACGACGACGGCCCGGCTGGTGCGGGCGATCTCCTTCTTGGCCAGGTCGATGCCGTACAGGACCTGCGACTTCTTGTAGATCGGCGTCTCGGGCGTGTTGAGGTACTTCGGCCCCGTGTCGTCCTCGCGGAGCCGGCGCGCGCCGAAGCCGATGACCTCGCCGGTGATGTCGCGGATCGGCCAGATCAGCCGGCCGCGGAAACGGTCGATGGCCCCGCCTCGGCGCGACTCGCTGGCCAGACCGGAGACGATCAGCTCACGGTCGCTGAAGCCCCTGCCGCGCAGGAAGCGCACCAGGTGGTCCCAGCCGGCCGGGGCGTAGCCGACACCGAAGTGCTCGGCGGCCGCCTGGTCGAAGCCGCGCTCGGCGAGGAACTTCCGGCCGATCTCGGCCTCGGCGCCGCCCAACTGCTCCACGTAGAACTGCGCGGCGGCCTTGTGCGCCTCGATGAGGCGGATGCGCTCGCCCTGCTGGCGGCCCGGTGTGTAGCCGCCGTCCTCGTACCGCAGGGTGATGCCGGCGACGGCGGCCAGCCGCTCGACGGCCTCGGAGAAGGACAGGTGGTCGACCTTCATCACGAAGTCGAGGGTGTCGCCGCCCTCCTGGCAGCCGAAGCAGTGGTAGAGACCCTTGCTGGGGCTCACCTGGAAGGAGGGGGACTTCTCGTCGTGGAAGGGGCACAGGCCCTTGAGGTTGCCCCCGCCGGCGTTCCTGAGCTGCAGGTACTCCGAGACGACGGCGTCGATCGGGACCGCGTCCCGCACCGCCTTGACGTCCTCGTCCCTGATCCGCCCTGCCACACGGGGATTCTACGGCGCCGCTCCCGCGGGGTCAGACCAGCTTGGCGACGAACAGGTAGTGCGGGCCCGCGGGCTGCAGCACGAACTCGTCGCCGACCGCCGTGAAGCCCTGGCCCTCCCAGAAGCCGCGGGCCGAGGTGCGGCCGTTGCACCAGACCAGCTCCGCGCCGCGCTCCCGGGCCTCCGCCAGGGCCGCGCCCAGCAGGGCGGAGCCCAGGCCGCGGCCGCGCGCCTCGGCGGCGGTGGCCATGCCGCGGATGCGGTAGGCGACCTCGTGGTGCCCCGGCAGCCGCTCCGGGAAGAGCGTGACGCATGTCACGACCGGGGCCAGGGCGCCGTCGCCGTCGTAGCCCGCCATGTGGAACGCGGCCGGGTGGCCGTCCTCGATGAAGATCGCGGATTCACGCGGGAGTCCCGGCCTGAGCACGGTCCAGCGCAGATCGAAGATCTCCTCGACGGGCACGACAGCGGTACGGAACTCCATGAAGGCCATGCTAGGCGACGGCGCGGGCACTCATTCCAGCAGGGAGTTCAGCGGCACCGTGGGGTCGGCGAGCGCCTCGGCGTCGACCCGGCGGCCGGAGCGGATGAGTTTCTGGATGCTGTCGGTGACGTCCCACACGTTGACGTTCATCCCGGCCAGCACCCGGCCCTCGCTCAGCCAGAAGGCGATGAACTGCCGCTTGCCGACGTCACCGCGGGCCAGCACCTGGTCGTACGTGCCCGGGGCGGCGTGCCCGGAGAACTCCATGCCCAGGTCGTACTGGTCGGTGAAGAAGTACGGGACGCGGTCGTAGCTGACCTCCTTGCCCAGCATCGCGCGCGCCGCCACCGGTCCGCTGTTCAGCGCGTTGGCCCAGTGCTCGACCCGCAACCGGCCGCCCAGCAGCGGGTGTTCGGCGTTGGCGACGTCGCCCGCGGCGAAGATGTCGGGGTCGGAGGTGCGCAGCGACGCGTCGACCGCGATGCCGCCGCCGGCCTCGCGGTCTGCGAGGGCGAGCCCGGCCGCCTCGGCCAGCGCGGTGCGCGGCGCGGCACCGATGGCGGCGAGCACGTCGTGGGCGGGGTGCTCCTCGCCGTCGTCGGTGAGGACGGACAGCACCATGCCGTCCTGCCCGGTGATCTCGGTGAGCCGGGCACCGAAGTGGAACCGCACGCCGTGCTCGCGGTGCAGGTCCGCGAAGACCTCGCCCAGCTCGGGGCCGAGCACCGAGTGCAACGGGCACGGCTGTGCCTCCACCACGGTGACCTCGACTCCGTAGCCGCGGGCGGCCGCCGCGACCTCGAGCCCGATCCAGCCCGCCCCGGCGATGACCAGGTGGCCGTTCTCGCGGCCGAGGGTGGTCAGCACGTTCTTCAGCCGCTCGGCGTGCGCGAGCCGGCGCAGGTGGTGCACTCCCGCGAGATCGGTGCCGGGGATGTCCAGCCGGCGCGGCTCGGCCCCGGTGGCCAGCAGCAGCCTGTCGTACGGGATGGAGGTGCCGTCGCCCAGCGTGATGCGCTTGGCGGCCCGGTCCAGGCCCGTGACCGGCTGACCGAGGTGGAGCTCCACGTCGTGCTCGGCGTACCAGGCCGCGGGGTGGACGAAGACCGAGTCGCGCTCCTCGTTGCCCAGGAGGAACCCCTTGGACAGCGGCGGTCGCTCGTACGGGTGGTCGCGCTCGTCCCCGATCAGTATCACGCGGCCGGTGAACCCCTCGGAGCGAAGCGTCTCGGCCGCTTTCGCCCCCGCGAGCCCTGCCCCGACGATGACGAATGTGTGGTCTGCGTCCACCACTGTGCGCCTCCCTGAAAGTCCCTCGGGTGCCCGGGTGCCCTCCCTCTGGCAATTGCCAGTGATGTGAGCGTCCCGCACGGCACGGCCCACGGGAAGAGTGCCGCGCCGAGGCGGACCTCTCCCGGACGCCCTCCGGGGGGCGGCCGGGGGCCCGCCGGGGGCTCACCGCGTGGCGGTGAGCCGGGCGTGCAGGGCGGTCGCCGCGGAGTCGGTGAGCGAGGCGATCTGGTCGACGACGGCCCGTTTGCGGGCGCGGTCGTCCTTGGCCGCGTCGAACATCCCGCGGAACTGCGGGTCCAGCCCCTCGGGCGCCCGCGCGAGCAGTGCCTCCGCCAGCTCGCCGATCACCACCCGCTGCTGGGCGCGCCGCCGCTCCTGCGCCTCGCGCTGCATCACGTAGCGGTCGGCGACCGCCTTGAGGACCGCGCACTCCAGCCGCTGCTCGCGCGGGACGACCAGCTGGGCGCGGTAGCGGGTGAGCCGGCCGGTGCCGTACGCGTCCCGGGTGGCGCGCTCGGCGGCCAGGCAGAACCGGCCGATGAGCTGCGAGGTGGCGTCCTTCAGCCGGGCCTGCGCGATGGCGGAGCCGTCGAAGCCGTGCGGCCACCACTCCATGTCCAGCAACCGGTCCAAGGCCTCGGCGAGTTCGTCCTCGGCCGCGCCCGGCGCGTAGCGCGCGGCTGCCACGGCGAAGATCTCGCGGCGCTCGGCCTCGGCCAGCAGCACGGCCGGGTCCAGGTGCCCGGCGTGCAGACCGTCCTCGACGTCGTGGACGGAGTACGCCACGTCGTCCGCCCAGTCCATCACCTGGGCCTCGAAGCACTGCCCGTGGGGACGGTCCGCCGGGGCGGTGCGGCGCAGCCACGCGAAGACCGGCAGGTCGTCCTCGTACACCCCGAACTTGGGACTGCCGGGCTGCGTGGGATGGCCGCCGCGGGGCCAGGGGTACTTGGTGGCGGCGTCCAGAGCCGCACGGGTGAGGTTGAGGCCGACGCTGACCAGGGTGCCGTCGTCGTCGTGCGCGAAGCGCTTGGGCTCCAGACGGGTGATGATGCGCAGGCTCTGCGCGTTCCCCTCGAAGCCCCCGCAGTCCTCGGCGACCTCGGCGAGGACCATCTCGCCGTTGTGCCCGAAGGGCGGGTGGCCGATGTCGTGCGCCAGGCACGCGGTCTCCACCAGGTCCGGGTCGCAGCCGAGCGCGGCGCCGAGCTCCCGGCCGACCTGGGCGCACTCCAGGCTGTGGGTGAGCCGGGTGCGCGGGCTGCTGCTGATCGCCCGCTCGTCGTCGACCGGGTCCACCACCTGGGTCTTTCCGGCGAGCTTGCGCAGCCCGGCCGAGTGCAGCATGCGCGCGCGGTCCCGCTGGAACGAGGTGCGGCCGGGCCGCTTGTCGGGCTCGGACACGTAGCGTTCGGTGTCGGCCTCGCTGTAGGGGGCGTACTCGTCCGCTGCCTGGTGGTTCGGGTGCATACGGCGACAGTATCCGGCCGCGGCGCCGCACCGGTGGCTACGCGGTGGCCAGCCGGGTCGCGGTGCTGGCGGGGCCGCCGGCGGCCGAGAGCGCCCGGTCGTAGCGGTGCAGCACCAGCGCCGCCACCGACGGGTGGGCGCCCAGCGGCGCGGCGGCGATGCCGGGCGCGCTGGCCTTTCTGGGCTTCCAGCGCGACCGGGG